>JBIIBI010000101.1:0-4155 GCA_044239485.1 Microbacteriaceae bacterium
GAAGGTTGAGGATCGCGGTCGATTCGGGCGCCGGCGCATAATCACGGAAAGACATGGGACTCCTAATCCACGGTCACGTAGTCGGGGCCGCTGTAGTGGCCGGTGGTCATCTTCTGGCGTTGCAGAAGAACATCGTTGAGCAGGCTGGACGCCCCGAATCGGAAAAGGTGCGGGTCGATCCACTCTTCGCCAGCAACTTCGGCGACGGCCACGAGGTAGCGAATGGCGTCTTTGGATTGACGGATGCCGCCGGCTGGCTTCACGCCGATTCGTTCACCGGTCAGGTTGAACCAATCACGGACGACCTCGAGCATCAACACAGTCGTCGGAAGCGTCGCAGCGGGTTGAACCTTGCCGGTCGACGTTTTGATGAAATCGGCACCCGCGAGAATCGCGAGCCACGACGCGCGCTTGATGTTGTCGTACGTTCGCAGTTCACCCGTTTCGAAAATGACCTTGAGATGCGCGCGCGTTCCGTCGGCGCGGCCACACGCTCGATGAACCGCGACAATTTCGTTGAACACGGTGTCGAGGTCTCCGGAGAGAAAGGCTCCGCGATCGATCACCATGTCGATTTCGGTTGCGCCCTGCGCGACGGCGTAGCGCGTGTCGGCCAGTTTGATCTCGAGAGTCGAGCGACCGCTGGGGAACGCAGTGGCAACCGACGCGACACCGATTCCGGTCACACCGTCACCCTTGTGGGACCCCAGAGCCGCAATGGCGTGCTGCACCATGTCGGGATACACGCACACCGCGGCGACGCGCGGCGCCGTCGGGTCGGCGGGATCGGGCAGAATCGCTTTCCGCACGAGTGACCGAACCTTGCCCGGAGTATCCGCGCCCTCGAGCGTCGTGAGGTCGATAAGTCGAATGATGGTGTCGAGCGCAGCCCGCTTGGAATCATTCTTGATAGACCTCGTTGCGAGCCGAGCAGCTCGCTCCTCCAGTCCAATGGCGTCAACGGCGGCAAGCCCATACAAGAACGCGCGAAGTGACGCCGAGTCGGTCACGCCGTGCGCACGCGAACGGTCGGTCGCCGTGATGCCACTCATCGGGCGAATCTCGGCATCGTCGGCACTGTCGACAATCGAAATCGCGACGATTCCCGATTCTCGGGCGAGAGCCAACAAGCGGCCCGCCTTCCAGCGAGTGATCCCGAGGATGTCCCCGATTTCGTCTTGCGTCTTGCCGTCGTCGTAATACAGTCGGGCTGCGCGAAGCGCGAGCTCGGTGTCCGAAATTTCTATCACTCGTTCACCTTATGCGCATATGCGCGGAATGCCAACATTTGCGCAACGGCGTCTACAGGTGAAGCGTGCCGTCCGCAATGAGCGCTCTGATGTCGGCGAAATCCTTGTGGAGCGCGGCGATGAGATCGTCGACCGACCCGAACGCCTCGATGTCGCGAATCCAGTGGGTGAAACCCACCTCTGCGATCGAGCCGTAGGCGTCGAACTCGGCGTCCAGGGCGTGCGCTTCGACTTGGTCGCGGGTGACGTCGGTGAATGTCGGGTTCTTTCCGACGGAAATACCGGCAAGAAAGTCCTGTCCGTGAACACGCAGGATCCCCGCGTAGACACCGGGCCTCGGGATCATGCCCTCGTTGTTCTCCTCGAGGTTGACCGTGGGATACCCCAGAACTCGCCCGCGCTGGTGTCCGTGAACAACAAGCCCGCGAACGCGATGAGGCCTCCCCAGCAGTTCCGTGGCGGTTTCCACGTCACCCGAACGTAGCGCTTCTCGAATTGTCGAGGACGAGACTTTGGTTTCCCCGTCCACGCAGACGTGGTCGAGCGTGACGACCTCGAAGCCTGCCGTCGCGCCGCGAGCAACCAACGTCTCGATTTTTCCGGCACCCTTTGCCCCGAAGCGGAAATCAGAGCCGACGAGAACAAGAGAAGCGGACAGCCCGGCGACCACAATGTCATCGATGAACGCGTCGGGCGACATCGCCGCGAACTCGGTCGTGAACGGGAGGACGACGACGCGGTCAGCACCAGCGTTGAGCAACGCCTCGACCTTTTGGGGAACGGACAGGATCGGCTGCGGTGCGCGAGCGGGGTCGAACAATTCCAGTGGATGACGATCAAAAGTGGCGACGACAACCCGCCGGCCGTTCGCCCGAGCACGGAGCTGCGAGACAACTTCGCGGTGCCCGATGTGAACGCCGTCGAATTTTCCGATCGTGATGACCGAGTCGACGCCGTCACTCGGCAGTGGCCACTCGGTCATCGTGTTTCCCACGCCCACCACAGCCCAAGTATGGGAAGCAGCACCGGAACGTAGCCATAGCCAAGGCCAAAGTAGGACCACACCGAATTCGCGTGGAACAACGACGGAATGAAATAGGTCAACATTCCGACGCTCAGCACCCCGATAAGTTCAATGACCATAATGGCGATGGCAAAACCGCGCCACTTGCGCGCGATAGCGACGACGGCAAGGAAGTAGTGCGCCGCGGCGAGGGCCGAGAGTGCATAGGCAAACGGCGCTTCCGGGAACTTCGTCGCAATTTGGAATGCACTCCGACCAGTTGCCGCAAGAGCAAGAATCAGATATCCCACGACAAGAAGTCGCGAGAGTCCAACGGTCACTTCTTTTCCTTCTTTTCGGTGTCCCCAGACAAGGCGGCGATGAACGCTTCCTGGGGCACTTCGACGCGACCAACCATCTTCATGCGCTTCTTTCCCGCCTTTTGCTTCTCGAGCAGTTTCCGCTTACGACTGATGTCGCCGCCGTAACACTTTGCGAGCACGTCTTTGCGCATGGCTCGAATACTTTCTCGGGCGATGATGCGCGCGCCGATGGCCGCCTGGATGGGGACCTCGAATTGCTGGCGGGGAATGAGTTCGCGCAGTCGCGACGTCATCATCACACCATAGGCGTAGGCCTTGTCGCGGTGGACAATCGCCGAGAACGCATCGACCTGCTCGCCCTGCAACAGAATGTCGACCTTCACGAGGTCGGCCTCCTGTTCTCCGGAAGGTTCATAGTCCAGCGACGCATAACCGGCGGTCCGAGATTTGAGGTTGTCAAAGAAGTCGAAAACGATTTCGCCAAGGGGAATCGTGTATTTGATTTCGACGCGATCCTCCCCCAGATAGTCCATTCCAATCAGGGTTCCGCGTCGAGTCTGGCATAGTTCCATGATCGTGCCGACGTAATCCTTGGGTGCGAGCACCGCCGCGCGGACGATGGGTTCGCGGACCGACTTGATTTTCCCGACCGGATATTCCGAGGGGTTGGTGACCTCGATTTCTTTACCGTCGTCGGTCGATACGTTGTACACAACGCTGGGGGCGGTGGCAATGAGGTCGAGCCCGAACTCGCGCTCGAGACGCTCGGTGATGATTTCGAGGTGAAGCAGTCCGAGGAACCCGCAACGGAAACCGAACCCGAGGGCAACCGAAGTTTCCGGTTCATAAACGAGCGACGCGTCGCTCAGCTTCAGCTTGTCGAGCGCTTCGCGCAAATCCGGGAAGTCGGCTCCGTCGATCGGGTACAACCCCGAGTACACCATTGGCTTCGGGTCGGTGTATCCATCGAGAGCAATCTTTGCCGGCTTCGCGAGGTTTGTCACCGTATCGCCGACCTTTGACTGTCGGACGTCTTTCACGCCGGTAATGAGGTATCCCACCTCGCCAACGCCGAGCCCTTCGGATTCTGTCTGTTCTGGGGACGAGACACCGATTTCCAAAAGTTCGTGTGCGGCCCGAGTCGACATCATCTGGATTTTTTCGCGCGGACTCAGGGAACCGTCCACGACGCGCACGTAGGTCACGACGCCCCGATAGGAGTCATAGACCGAGTCGAAAATCATGGCGCGCGCGGGTGCGGAAGGGTCGCCGACCGGGGCGGGAATCTTCTCGACGACTCGATCGAGGAGTTCGTCCACGCCGACACCGGTCTTTCCCGAGACACGCATCACGTCGTCCGGGTTTCCACCGATAAGAGAGGCGAGTTCCTTCGCGTACTTTTCCGGATCCGCCGACGGAAGATCAATCTTGTTGAGTACGGGGATGATTTCGAGATCGTTCTCGAGGGCGAGGTAGAGGTTCGCGAGCGTCTGTGCTTCGATCCCCTGGGCTGCATCGACCAGCAAAATTGCGCCTTCACACGCGGCCAGCGATCGGGACACCTCGTACGAGAAATCGA
>JBIIBI010000100.1:0-4155 GCA_044239485.1 Microbacteriaceae bacterium
GCCGCCAGGTGACACCGTGGGAGTTGGACACGAACTTCCGCCAACTGTAGGCATGGCCGCAGCCCCGAGCCTCACCGAATTAGCCCGAATCGGGTTTGCCGATCTGTCTGGCGCACGGGACCTTCTCGCAACATACGGATTCAAACCCGAGTGGTTCCAGTCGGCGGCGAGTGCCGACAACGCGGTGCGCTGGTTGAGTCGATTGGCGGATTCCTCACGAAAACCGCTCGATGCCGTTCTCGCCGTCGCTGATCATCGCGAAGCTCTGATTAGAGTGCTGGGTGCCAGTGACGGCCTCGCCGAATTCCTTGTTCGACAACCGAATGCTCTCGACCGCGTGCTTCCGCCCACATCACTTCCGACGGAAGCGAAATACCGCAAAGCGTTGTCGGGCGCGCATTCCGTTGACGTGATTCGCATCCGGTATCGCGAACAGCTGGTGACTATCGCGGCGTGGGACCTGATGCAACCGGACGCAGCCGCCGTCGTCCACGACGTGGGCGCTGCTTTGGCTGACCTCGCGGCAGCGGTCCTCGACGCAGCTTTGCAATTGGCAAAAGACACCGTCGATGCCCCCTCGGACATCAAGGATCACACGGCGCTCACCATCGTCGGAATGGGAAAAGCGGGCGCTCGGGAACTCAATTACGTTTCGGATGTCGATGTGATTTTCGTGTGCGCCGCGCAAGGGATCGAGGACAACGACGCTGTGGCGTTGGCGACCAAATGGGCGCGCTCGATTGTCGCGACCGTGAACGAGCCGAGCCTCGAGCCAGCACTCTGGGAATTGGACACGAACTTGCGACCGGAGGGCGCACAAGGCGCTCTGGTGAGAACACTCGAATCGCACGTCGCCTATTACGAGCGTTGGGCAGAAAACTGGGAGTTCCAGGCGTTGCTCAAAGCGAGGCCGATGGCGGGTGACGCGGAGCTTGGTGGCGACTATTTGGCGGCGCTCTCTGACGCCGTTTGGTCGAGTTCTGCTCGCGAAGGGTTCGTTGAGTCTGTCCAAAAGATGCGCGAGCGAGTGACGGAGAACATTCCCGCCGAACTCAGAGACGTGCAGATCAAATTGGGTCCAGGTGGCCTTCGTGATGTCGAGTTCACCGTCCAGTTGTTGCAACTGGTTCACGGCAAAGATGACGAGACGGTTCGTGTCCGAGACACCCTCACCGCAATTACCCGATTGTCTGAAGGGGGATACATCGGACGCCCGGAAGCGCTCTCGTTTTCGAATCATTATCGTAAATTGCGCGTGTTGGAACACCGCGTCCAACTGCTTGCACTTCGTCGAACGCATCTCATGCCGCGCGATCCGGAAACGTTACGCGTGGTTGCACGGGCCTCAGGGCTCGCTGAGACAAGTGACGCGCTGCTAACTCGCTGGAATGACACTAAACGGGACGTTCGCTCCCTGCACCAAAGACTGTTTTACCGACCGCTTCTTTCTGCCGTTGCAAATCTGGGTGAGGACACGATTTCGTTGTCGAGCGCTCAGGCGGAAGCGCGTCTGCGGGCCAGTGGCTTTCGTGATCCCGCTGGTGCACTGCGTCACATCGCTGCACTGACCACCGGTATCTCGCGAAGCGCCACGATCCAGCGGAACCTGCTGCCGGTGCTTCTACATTGGATGTCGGAAGGCACCGACCCGGACGGCGGACTGGCTGCGTTTCGCACCATCAGCGACTCTCTCGGGGACTCGCCGTGGTACCTCCGGATGCTGCGCGACTCGGTCGGTGCCGCGCAGCGACTCAGCCGCGTGCTCTCGCTGTCACACTACGTGGCCACTTTGATCGAGCGGGTGCCCGATTCCGTCGCGTGGCTCGACGATGACGACAACCTGCGACCCAGAACACTCGAGACGTTGTTGGAGGAGTTCGGCGCAATCGACTCCCGCCACGCCAACGTGGAGGACGCGGCGAAGGCGGTTCGCTTCGCGCGGAGGCGAGAACTGCTTCGCGTCGCGTTGGCCGCAGTGCTCGATCTCGTTGACATAGAGCAGATTGGGATCGCCCTGTCGGATATCGCGACGGCCACGATTGAAGCCGCCACGCGACTCGCTCGCCGTGGGATTGACGGCGTCGAATTCGCGGTCATCGCGATGGGGCGATTCGGTGGACAGGAACTTGGGTTCTCGTCGGACACCGACGTCGTCTGGGTGTTCCGCGACAACGGGGCTGGGGAATCCGCCCACCAGAGTGCCGAGAAGATTGTTCATGCCGTTATTCGGCTCACCGAAGACCTGCGCTTTCCGCTCGATCTTGACGCGGGACTTCGACCGGAAGGAAAGAACGGTCCTCTCGTTCGCTCCCTCGATGCGTACCGCGCCTATTACGACCAGTGGAGCGACATTTGGGAGACGCAGGCCCTGATTCGGGCGCGACCGGTGGCGGGTGATCCCGCACTGTTGGCGGCGTTCGACGAGATGGCTGACTCCGTCCGATACACGACCGAGATTTCGGAGGAGGGAATCCGCGAAATTCGCCGCATCAAGGCACGGGTCGAGACCGAGAGATTGCCCTTCGGAGCCGACGCCTCTCGACACACGAAATTGGGTCGCGGTTCGCTGAGTGATGTTGAATGGCTCGTCCAGCTGATTCAGTTGATGCACGGAACGGAAAACAGCAACGTCAGGACACCCTCCACGTTGGATGCGTTGACCGCGGAAGTCGCGAGTGGATACCTGTCAGAGAGCGACGGCGCCGCTCTTCGCGATGCGTGGCTCATGAGCTCTCGAGTTCGATCGGCCACGACCCTCTTCACGGGCAAGGGGTCTGATGTCGTGCCGGTCGACCGTCGTCAACTGGAGGGAATCGCCCGGATACTCGCATACCCGACGGGTCGGGGAGCGGAACTGGAGAATGACTATTTGCGCATCACGCGCCAGAGTCGCCAGGTGTTTGAGCGGATTTTTTACCCGAACTAACGACGAAAGCGCCACCCGAAGGTGACGCCTCGTCGCACAGCGTTGGTTAGCAGGAGAACGTGGTCTCGTACTCAAAGGGGTGCGGACGCTGCGCCGACGGAAGAACTTCCATCGCGCGCTTCATGCTCACCCATTCCTCGATCAGGTCCTTCGTGAAGACGTTGCCCTGCAGGAGGAACTCGTGGTCGTTTTCGAGCGCGATGAGCGCGTCCTCGAGCGAACCAGGAACCTGGGGGATGAGCTTCGCCTCGTCAGCGGGGAGCTCGTAGAGGTCTTTGTCGACGGGCTCGTGAGGCTCGATCTTGTTGAGGATTCCGTCCAGCCCCGCCATCATCTGCACGGCGAACGCGAGGTACGGATTGCTCGAGGCGTCGGGCGCGCGGAACTCGATTCGCTTTGCCTTCGGGTTCGTCCCCGTGATCGGGATTCGAATCGCCGCCGAGCGGTTTCCGGCCGAGTAGACAAGGTTGACCGGAGCTTCGAAACCCTTCACGAGACGTCGATACGAGTTCATCGTGGGGTTCGTGAACGCGAGGATCGCACCAGCGTGCTTGAGGATTCCGCCGATGTACCAGCGGGCGATGTCCGAAAGTCCCGCGTAACCCTTTTCGTCGTAGAACAGCGGCTTTCCGTTGGACCACAGCGACTGGTGGGTGTGCATCCCAGAGCCGTTGTCGTTGAAGAGGGGCTTCGGCATGAAGGTCGCGACCTTGCCGTGGATGTCCGCTTCGTTCTTGACAATGTACTTGAACTTCAGGATGTCGTCGGCGGACTTCACCATCGTGTCAAAACGGTAGTTGATCTCGCACTGTCCCGCGGTTCCGACCTCGTGGTGCGAACGCTCGACCTCGAGGCCGGCAGCAGCGAGTTGGAGGCAGATCTGGTCACGGAGGTCGGCGAGCTTGTCGACCGGGCTCACTGGGAAGTAGCCGCCCTTATAGGGCGTCTTGTTGGCGAGGTTTCCGCCTTCTTCCTTTCGGCCGGTGTTCCACGCGGCTTCTTCCGAATCGACGTGGTAGAACGACGAACCGCTCGAGACCTCGTAACGCACGTCGTCGAAGATAAAGAACTCTGCCTCGGGGGCGAAGAACGCGGTATCGGCAATTCCTGTTGAGGCCAGGTACTTCTCGGCCTTTTTCGCAACCTGACGCGGATCCCGGTGGTAAATCTCGCCGTTGCGCGGGTTGTAAATGTCGAAGATGAGAATGAGCGTCTTTTCAACGCGGTAG
>JBIIBI010000102.1:0-4150 GCA_044239485.1 Microbacteriaceae bacterium
GTCTCGCTCGTCACGGCACCGAGCAAGGGCTCGAGTTTGGTGGTCCGAATCACCTCGGCGAGAATCTGCGGCGACTCGGCTTCGAGATACAAACCGTCCGCGTCGCGTTCGACCACGATTCGGCCATACCGCGAAACCGTGTCGGCAATGTCGGTCGCCACAACCTGCGGGACGGGGAACTTGGAGTAGGTCTCGAGCGTCGCGAGCATTTCCTCGGCGGTGTGCCCGGCCGCACGCGCGTTCCAGAGGCCGAGGCGCGTGATGCGATATGTGTGAATGTGTTCCGGCGCGCGCTCCAGTTCGGCAAATACCGCGAGCGCGTGACGTGCATCCGTCGCCTGTTCGTGACCGACCTCGAGTAGCACGGTTCGATCGCTCTGGACGATGAGGGGACCGTTCACGTTTTACTCTCCGACTGCTAAAAGTTCGATGATGGCGGAAATGGGAAGTGTTCGTTCGACGTCGGCGACGGTGTCGAGTCCGCGCACGCGTCCGTTCGCCACGTGGCGGGGTTCGAGCGTGATTGTCTTGTTCCCCGTGCTCGTTTCGACAAGCAGCGTGACTTTGCTTCGAGTCTTGCCCGCCGTGATGAGAGCGCGCTCGAGGTGGGTTGATCCGAGACCGGTTGCAAAAAGATTTTCGGCGAGTTCCAACAGGGCGCTCGGGGCGCTGGGCTCGACAATGACGGGTTCCACCGCGGGCGCAACCACGGTGTATCGATTTTCGACGAGTGCCGTCTCGACTCGTAAGCGGGATGCGCCATAGAGCACAGACAGTTCATCCACCTTGACAGGAGCGAGTCGCTGAAGGCGCGGGTCGGACAACAGCATTTCTCCCAGTTCGGGATGCGACGCCTTGGCGGCGGTGTCGGTTCCCGTTCCGTTGAGGGTGATAAACCGCCCGTTGTTGGCGATGTCGGCAATAGTCGACGTGACCGCCGCCGAGACCGGCGTGAGCGACAACTCGGACAGTCTCGCGATCATGGAATCCACCGTCGTGCCCGACGCGATTGCCCGCAAAATCAACGCGGGATCGAGCCGCCTTTTCGGCGCAAGCCCGCGGGTCTCGAGGCTCGAAATCTGGGCGAGGAACCGTGACGTATCGGTCGTGACAGGACCGGGTGCGATGATGCTCAAATCGTCGAGAACATAGACCGAGGTCTGCAGTTCAGGCAACAGCGGGGCGAGAAACGCGGGAACCGATTCGATACCGGCGACCGCGATTCGTCCTAGCTCGGTGGTGCCGCCGGCCGTCACACCGAAAAGGCGCGATTCCGTGGCGACGCGATGCAAGATGTCGGATTCGTGAGTGTCGCGTAAGGGCAACAGCCATTCGAGGAACGGTTCATCGAGGCGACCCGCGGAAGCGCACGCATCGCGAACGGACGGGCCGAAGGCGGACACAATCGCGTCGAACGCGGCGGTCCACAGCGCAACAAGGTCATCGGACAGGGTCATACCCCGCGTCGTCGCGTAGAGTCGGCGATCGATGGTTCGGACCAGTCCCGCGACTTCGGCGATTCGGGTCAATGCGACGGCATCGTTTTCTGACACGACGAGACCAGCCGCGAGGATTTTTTCCTCGGCCCGGAGCAAACCACCCGTTGCGCCCATCGTCAGCGGCTCACTGGCAACCCACTCAATCAGATCGCGAAGGGCGACGACGCTGTGGAGCGCGATGCTTGCGCTATCGCCCTCTGCCGGTGATTCGATCGGCGTCGGCTGTTCGAGAAGTGCGGGGAGTAACGCGGCAACCTCTGAGAACGGCACGCCCGCGTCGTCAGCCAACAGAATCTTTCGAGCGTGTTCGCCCGCCACACCCGATGCGAGTGCCTGCAGTTCGTGCCGTGAGAGCGAGCGAAGTGTCGGCACGATTGATTCGGTTGTGAGCAGCGTGTCAGCGAGGTCGTGCAAGTCGTGTTGTTTGCCCAGGTGCCAGCGACGGGTCAAGACGAGGGTCTCGAGTTCCTGGTGTGACATCGTGCCCAGTCGTGTCGAAACGTCATGAGAAGAAGGCATCCGAATAGTTTATCGTGCCGACAGGTATCCTCGGTAAGAGTCAGGTTACAAGGAGAGAGAATGCCAACCGGAAAAGTCAAGTTCTTCGACGAGGACAAAGGTTTTGGATTCATCCAAGGCGATGATGGCGTCGAGGTCTTTTTGCACGCCTCCGCCCTGCCGGCCGGTACGACCGTTCAGCCCGGTGCGCGCCTCGAGTACGGCACGGTCGACGGAAAGCGTGGGCTTCAGGCGCACGGCGCTCTGATTCTGGAAGAACCTCAATCCGTGGTGCGCAGCCGTCGTCGACCCGCGGACGACATGGTCGTCATCGTCGAGGACGTTATTCGCCTCTTGGAATCGGCCAGTTCTGATTTGCGCCGGGGGCACTACCCGGCGAATTCCCACGCTCGCAAAATCGCGGCCGTGCTTCGAAAGGTCGCGGAAAACTTTGACGCCTAAAGCACTCGAGCAAGCGGCACGGTCCGCCCTCGAAACAATCACCCCTGCCGACACGATCGGTTCGGTGCTTTCCTCCGAGGAATCGGACGGAATCGCCAACGTCCGTTTCGGGTCCAACCTTCCCGGGTACATCGGGTGGGATTGGGTCGCTTCGCTCGCCGTTGACGGAAAATCAACGACAATTCTCGAGACCGAACTGCTAGCCGGGGACGATGCGATTCAATCGCCCGAGTGGGTCCCGTGGGCGGACCGACTTCGTGAATACGAAGAATCAATCGCTGCCGGAACCGAAGAGGCTATCGTCGTCGTTCCCGATGACGAACTTGACGATGATGATCTGTTGGACCTCGATGACGATGACGACGACGACACTTCCGATGACGAGGATGATGATTTCGAGGACGATGTTGACTCGGTAGATCTTGCCGACATCGTCGAATCACCGTTTGACGACACGGATGTGTTCGATGGTGTTGATGAAGCGGGCAGCGAAGACGGTCCCGAAGGGGACGAATACGTCGTCGTCGAGGACGACTAAAGAGCAGCGATCGCCGCGTCAATCGCTCCGAGAAGCCGAGAGACGTCGCTCGGCTCGATCGCG
Organism: Microbacteriaceae bacterium; assembly: GCA_044239485.1. Taxonomy (GTDB): domain Bacteria; phylum Actinomycetota; class Actinomycetes; order Actinomycetales; family Microbacteriaceae; genus MWH-TA3. The sequence continues at coordinate 3,061 of JBIIBI010000102.1, forward strand.
GTGAATGTGGCGATGCGAAGCTGGTTGCGCCCGAGTTTCCGGTACGGGTCGATATCGACAATCCCGTTCGCACGCAACATCGTCGACACTCGGCTCGCATCGACGCTCTCGTCGAAGTCAATCGTCGCGACGATCTGAGAGCGGTGTTCGGGGTTGGCGACGAACGGTGACGCGTTCGGGCGGGCTTCGGCCCACTCGTAGATTCGATCCGACGAGTCCTTTGTGCGGGCGTGCGCCCAGGCGAGTCCTCCGCTGTCCCGAATCCATTGAATCTGCGCGTCCAGCAGCAGGAGCGTTGCGATCGCGGGAGTGTTGAGCGTTTGGTCGAGTCGCGAGTTGTCCAACGCCACGCTGAGCGACAAGAACTCGGGAATGTACCGGCCCGATGCGGCGACGCGCTCAATCCGTTCGATGGCAGCGGGGGACATGAGGGCGAACCACAGCCCGCCGTCGCTCGCAAAGTTCTTTTGTGGTGCGAAGTAATAGACGTCGGTTTCGCGCACATCAATATCGACACCGCCGGCCGCGCTCGTCCCGTCGACCACGGTGAGTGACCCCGCCGGCCCCTGACGACGGACCGCCGTCATCGCGCCGGTTGACGTTTCGTTGTGGGGGTAAGCGAAGACATCCGCTTCCTCGTCACCGACGAAGGCCGAGACGGTTCCGGGTTCTCCGTGGACGACGGCCGGTGCGGTAAGCCAGGGGGCACTCGCGGCATTCACAAATTTTTGACCGAACTCTCCGAAGGTCAGATGCACGCTGCGTTGTTCAATCAGCGAAAATGCTGCGGCATCCCAAAACGCCGTCGAGCCACCGTTCCCCAGAATCACCTCGTAACCGTCGGTTAGTCGGAAAAGGTCGGCAAGGCCCGCGCGCACTCGACCGACGATGTCCCGGACCGGCTTCTGCCGGTGGGAGGTCCCTAACAGATGGGCGTGTGCAACGAGGTAGTCGAGTTGTTCCGGTCGGATTTTTGACGGTCCGCATCCGAACCGTCCGTCAACCGGGACGAGCTCGGGCGGAAGGCGGAAGTCGGTCATGCGCCAAGTCTAAACAATCCACATCCTTCTAAATTCTCTAGGTTTGCCAC
>JBIIBI010000103.1:0-4139 GCA_044239485.1 Microbacteriaceae bacterium
CCATCAATAGCCAATGTTGCCTCCTCGGGTTGCTTTGCCAGTTTACTCACGGCTACCCCTCGTGAGTAATCGGCATTGGGGAAATACACAGGGTCGGTCGGCTAAACTGGCGTTTTCAGTCGAAGGGAGCGCTGTGCGGTTCATCGTTTCCGTCATCCTCTTCGGCGTAGCGGCCATCATGATCGGGGCCGGCATCCTCATCCACACGGTCTTCTCGCCCCCCACCACCACCACGCAATCGGTCACGATCAAGGATCCGGCCCCTATCACGGTCATCGAAGCGACGTCCTTGAATCGGATCTCGGCGACTCAGACGATTTCAGTGGTGGGCGGGGCGGAAGGAACGATTTACGTCGAGAGCCCCGACGCGGCACCCACCGCCGAAACAGCGTCGAGTGACCGAATCGTCATGACCTGGGGCAGGCAAGGCGACGTCCTCGCCTATATCGGCAACGTCCCCTATCAATCGATCACGGCAAACGGTATCGAGGGCGAGCTAACGGTCGAAAAGCACACCGGAACCGAAATTTCGACCCCCGACCCGTTCGGGTCAGACCTGTGGGTAGAACAGTTCGAGGGCGAGAAGACGTTATCTCAGGACGTCACCGTTCCTCGGGGCAATCTCATCGTGATTGCAACGGACGGCGCACTTCCATCACCGAAGGCAATCACCATCACGTGGAAAATGGACATCGACCGCACCGTGCCAACCAACCTGTTTTACGGCGGTCTCGGCACTGCACTGGTCGGTGGCGTTTTCTATTATTTGGGTTGGTTGGCCGATCGACGAAAGCACCGACACCGACAGGGACGGATGCCCAAAGCTCCGCGACCGCCGAAGTGGCGACCGGGCAGGCAGCCACTTCCAGCGAGACGACGACACGGACGTCGAGCACTTCCACTTATCGCGTGGGCACTGGCGGCTCCCGTGATGTTGTCCGGTTGTTCCGTGTTCCCGAACATTTCGGTGGAACCGTTACCGACCGTGAAAACGTCACCGCGCGGCGTCGCAGTGACCTCCGAGCAGTTTGATCGGATCCTCAGTGAGGTCATCGCGACACTGGCGACGGCAGACGAACAACGAGCGGAAAACATCGCGGCAACTCGAGTAGACGGAGCAGCACTACGTTTCCGCGATGCGCAATACAAGGTTCGCGCTCAGAACAAAAAACTGGGGGAGTCCTTCACGATTCCAACGGGTGTGGTGACCCTCTTACTTCCTCAGAAAACCAATTCGTGGCCGCGTTCGGTGTTTGCGGTGATTGATGACACCACAAACCCCAACGCACCGTCCGTTGCGGTTGTGATGACGCAGGCGACCGCACGCGAGAACTACAAGGTGAATTACAGCGTTGCGCTTGAGCCAGGAGCAAAGATCCCGTCAGTTTCGTCACCCGAAGCGGGGGCGGCGGTCCTCTACGGTGAAACAGAGTTGCTCAGTGTGACCCCCGCTCAAGCCGTCGAACGTTACGGTGACCTCTTGATCAACGGTGACAAGAGTGAGTTCGTCAGTGAGTTCGACGGCGACTCACTTCAAACCCAAATCGGCGCAGCCTCGAAATCAAAGCGATCCAAGAAACTGGGCAAAACAGCAAAATTCATCTGGAAAGATTCGATCACCGAAGACCTGCCCCTCGCTTTTGCGACTGCCGAAGGCGGGGCATTGGTGGCGGTGACCCTTCAGGAAGACGAGATTGTCAAGCCGGCAATCGCAGGAGCGGCCATCACGGCGACGGGTGCGGTCAAGATTCTCTCCAAGGTAACCAGTTCGATGACGGGCATCGAAGCAAACTATCAATATCAGTTGCTCTTTTATGTTCCAGCGCTCGGGTCCTCCGAGAAAATTCGCTTGCTCGGCTATTCCTATGCGTTGATATCTGCGCGCAAGAGCCGCTAACTACCGACGTTTTCGAAAGGGGTGGTGCACGATGGCCTACTTCGACTATGCGGCCACCTCGCCCATGCACGAGGTCGTCATCGACGCGTGGACCACTGCGGTGCACGTGCGCGGAAATGCGTCCGCTACACACCGTGACGGGCAAAAGTCCCGTTTGATGTGGGAGGAAGGTCGCGACAAAATCGCTGGCGCAATCGGCGCTCTTCCGTTCGACGTCACCGTGACCGGAAGCGGTACCGAAGCAATCAACCTCGCAATCAAAGGACTTTTCTGGGGACGAAACGGCACCCCGGCGATGCGCGATGACGGCGCACCGTTGCCGCACCCGCGCATCCTCACCACCGAGGCAGAGCACCACGCCGCACTTGACGCGATCCATTGGCTGGTTGAGGCGGAAGGAGCGATTGTCGACTTCGTCCGCGTCGACGAAACCGGGACCATCGATCTCGTCGACCTGGCGGCGAAACTAGGGGACGACGTCGCCCTGATCACCACACTGTGGACCAACAACGAGGTCGGAACGATTCAACCGGTTCCCGAGATTGTGGCGCTCGCGGATTTGGCAAAGGTTCCCGTGCACCTCGACGCGGTAGCCACACTCGGATATACGCCGATCGATTTCGCGCGAAGCGGGCTCGCCGCCCTCAGCATCTCGGCGCACAAGATCGGAGGTCCCGTCGGGGTCGGCGCACTCGCCATGTCGCGTTCGTGGCCAATCGTTCCGCTGATTCACGGCGGGTCACAACAGCGCCTCCGCAGCGGTTCCCTCGACGCGGCGGGCGTATTCGCCGCCGGAGTAGCCGCCGAACGCGCAACCGCGGATATCGCGGCCAACGCGGCCCGTTTGTCCGCTCTGCGCGATCGCCTCGTGACCGGAATTCTGGCGACAATTCCCACCGCCGTGGTCCGCGGCCACCACACCAACCGAACCGCGGGGACCGTGCACATCACCGTCCCCGGGCTCGATTCCGTGTCGGCACTTTTCCTGTTGGACGAAGCCGGTCATGCGGTGAGTGCGGGAAGCGCCTGCCAGGCCGGAGTGCAGTCACCGTCACACGTCTTGCGAGCCATGGGAGTCGCGGATTCGGAGGGTCCGTTGCGGTTCACGCTCGGGCTCGCAAACACCGAAGCCGAGATCGATGCCCTGCTGGATGTCCTGCCGGCCATCGTCGCCCGCGCCACGCGCTAGCTCGCAACGCCCTGCGCCCCCCGCCCACCTGTTTCTGCAGACATTTCGCCCCCGCCCACTTGTTTCTGCAGACATTTCGCCCCCGCCCACCTGTTTCTGCAGACATTGCGAGAAAAATCGGCGCTAGCTCCACTTTTTACGGATTTGTCTGCACAATCCGACGTTTCTGGAAACCGTTTCGCCGAAATCTCTCGTTTGTGGAAACCACAGTGGGCTCGCGCCGAGGGCTAAGCCTCAAGCCGGTCATTGGTTGCCAGGAACGACGATGCGAGCGGATTTGGTTTCCATAAACGTAAAGGGCGGGGGTGCTCACAGAACTTAGACTGTTCTCATGAAGATTCTGGCGGCGATGAGCGGGGGTGTTGACTCTGCGGTCGCGACCGCGCGCGCCGTCGAAGCGGGGCACGACGTGACGGGCGTGCACCTGGCGCTATCGCGCATGCCGGGGCTGTTCCGCTCAGGTTCGCGCGGATGTTGCACGGTCGAGGACTCGCTCGATGCCCGCCGCGCAGCCGGGCTCCTCGGGATTCCGTTTTATGTGTGGGACTTCTCGGCCCAATTCACCGAGGCGGTCGTCGACGATTTCATCGCGGAATACGCCGCGGGGCGAACTCCGAACCCCTGCATGCGCTGCAACGAACGCATCAAGTTCGCGGCGTTACTGGACAAGGCAATCGACCTCGGGTTCGACGCGGTCGTAACCGGACACTACGCGAACGTGACGACGGCGGCGGACGGCACCCCCGAACTGCACCGTGCGAGCGCGTGGGCGAAGGACCAGTCCTACGTTCTCGGAGTTTTGACCACCGATCAATTGCGCCACTCGATGTTCCCGCTGGGGGACACTCCGAGCAAGACGCTGGTCCGCGACGAGGCAGAGCGCCGCGGACTGTCCGTTGCGAACAAGCCCGACAGTCACGACATCTGTTTCATCCCCGAGGGCGACACGCGCGATTGGCTCGCCGAGCGGATCCCGATGGAGTCGGGGGACATCGTCGACACCGACGGAACGGTACTCGGGCATCACGATGGCGCGCAGGCGTTCACGGTCGG
>JBIIBI010000105.1:0-4114 GCA_044239485.1 Microbacteriaceae bacterium
GCCGAGTACTCGAACTAAGACAGCGTCGCGCGGAACTTCTTGACTTCGCCCATCAGTTCTTCGACGCGGGACTGGTCGGCGCGGTTCTCAAAGACCCCGTCCTTCTTGAAGTAGGTTCCGACAATGGCGCCGTCAGCGACAGCGAGCTGTTCGGCCGCGTTGTGCGCGCGAACACCAGTGTTGACGAAGACGGGCACATTCCCTGCTGCGCCCTTCACGATCGCAAGGGACTGAGTGTCGGTCGGGGCACCTGCGGTCAGGCCCGACACACACAGTGCGTCGGGCAGCGTCGCAAACACCGTGGTCTGGGCGATCGACTCGAGCGAACGGTTGCCGAGGTAGGTCGCCGACTCGGGAACGATGTTGAAGAACAGTTTGACGTTGCCGCCACCGACGCGGGCGCGGTGTCGGGCGACCTCGCCGACATTCGTGTCCCACAGGCCGAAGTCGGAGGCGTAAACGCCGGTGAAGATCTCGCGTACGTACTGTGCGCCAGTTGCGACAGCGAGGTCGATCGACGCGCGCCCGTCCCACAGGACGTTGACGCCGTAGGGGATGCGGATGTCGGGGAGAAGCCCGCCGATGATGCGCGCCATCGCGATGGCAGTGATCGGTTCGGTCTTGGTCAGGTACGGGAGGCTGAATTCGTTCGAAATGAGAATTCCGTCGACGCCGCCGGTCTGCAGGGCCTCGAGCTCGCCCTTCGCGCGGTCGATGACGGAGGCGATTCCGGCGTTGGTGTCGAACCCTGGGTCACCCGGCAAAGCGGAGAGGTGCAACATGGCGATGACGGGCTTCACGGGGAAGACGTCGGTGAGCCAACTTGTCATCGGGAATCCTTTCGGGTCGGCGCTGGTCGAAGCGTGCGCCACAGTTCATAATGTTACTACTTCACATTCTTTTTCGTCAAGACGGAGAAAATTTACACAAACGTGACCAATATCCCTTGATATAGTCACAAAATTCCGTATTCTGGTCATATGGGAGCACAAAGTCGTCGGGACCTCATCGAGTCGTTGGTGACCTCCCACGGCGAAATTGATTTCGCGTCGCTCGCAACCGAATTCGGTGTGTCCGAGATGACGATTCGCCGCGACGTCGATGCCCTCGAAAACAAGGGGGTTCTGCGCCGCGTGGTCGGGGGTGCTATCTCGCTCGCCGGGAAATCGGCAGAACCGTCGTTCAAAGACCGCTCGACCGCCGCGACACTCGCCAAGATGCGCATCGCCGACGCGACCGCCGCTCTTCTCGTCCCCAACGAGACCGTCATCATCGACAGCGGAAGCACCGCGTTGGCCGTCGCCAAGTCGATCAAGGGCCGGGGGCTCGGGCTCACGGTCATCACGCCCAGCATTCAGGTCGCCGTCGAACTCGCCGACGAAGAGGGAACCACCGTCATCCTCACCGGGGGATTGGTTCGCCCGGGCGAGCTGAGCCTCATCGGGTTCGAGGCCGAACAGTCGTTCGCGCGATACAACTGCGACACGTTCATTATGGGTATCGCTGGTTTCGACGCGGAACGTGGTGTCACCGATTACCACCGTGACGAGAGCGAGGTCAAGCACGCGGCACTCAAGGTTTCTGACCGGGTCATCGTGGTGGCCGACACGTCCAAGCTCGGTCGCGTGCAACTCGTCAACATCGCCGACACCTCGCAGATCGATGTGCTCGTCACCGACGCCGACGCCAACAACGCGGATGTCGCCGCCTGCCGGGCGCTGGGTGTTGACGTGATTTGCGTTCCGGTCGCACTGACCTCGGTTTCAGAGCGTGCCTCGTGACCGCGTATACGATTGGGATTGACATCGGAACGACCGGAACGAAGGTCGCCCTGCTGCACAACGAGCGCGGGATTGTCTCGATCGCGTCGAGGAACACCACTCTTCACTCGGATCGCCCCGGGTTCGCCGAGGCCGACACCGACCAGTGGCTAACGAACGTCATCGAGTGCATCGGCGAAATCGTCACCACGTCGGGTGTTGACGCGAAAGACATCGGTGCCGTCTCGGCCGCCGGTATGGTTCCCGCCGTCATTTTTCTCGACTCCGACCACCGACCGCTGCGCCGAGCGATTCTGCAGAACGACGCCCGAGCCGTCACCGAGATCGTCGAACTCAACGACACCCTGAGCGGCACGGACCTCGTCACGCTGACCGGGTCCGCGATGACCCAACAGTCCGTCGCCCCCACCATCCTGTGGATTCAGCGCAACGAACCCGAGGTGTGGGCCAAGACCGTGCACATCATGGGCTCGTACGACTGGATTCTCGTCGCACTCGGTGCCGACCTGCACGTCGAATGGAACTGGGCGTTGGAATCGGGCCTGTACACGCTCGACCAAAAGCCGTTTGCCACCGTCCTCGACACCGTGAGCCTCGACCCCGCGAAATTGCCCACCGTCCGCACCTCGTCCGAACGCGTAGGCGAAATGTCTGCGTCGATGGCCGAGCGCACTTCGCTGTCACCCGGTACCGCCCTGGTCGTCGGCGGTGCTGACCACGTCATCTCGGCGTTCTCGGCCGGTGTCGAACGCGAGGGTGACGCCCTCGTCAAACTCGGCGGAGCCGGCGACATCCTCGCCGCGAGCGACACTCCTGTGGTCGACGAACGCTTGTACCTTGACGCCCACCCAATCCCCGGCCGTTGGCTGCCGAACGGATGCATGGCGACGAGCGGCAGCCTGATTCGTTGGTACCAATCGCTGATTGGCGGCGAAGACCTCGCGACTCTAGACACCGAGGCGACCACCCGTCCCGCCGCCGACCTCTTGTGCCTCCCGTATTTCCTGGGGGAGAAGAGCCCGCTCAACGACCCGAACCTGCGCGGAACCTTCGCGGGGTTGCACCTCGGTCACACTCGCGCGGACATGTACCGATCCGTTCTTGAATCCATCGCATTCGGGTTCCGTCATCACGTCGAGGTGTTCGCGGAACGCGGAATCACCCTGTCACGAGTGATGGTGACAAACGGTGGAAGCAAGTCGACGCTGTGGAAACAGATTCACAGCGAGGTGCTGGGGATGGAACTTCACCCCGTCATCGATCACCCAGGAGCGTCGCTCGGTGCGGCCGTCATCGCAGCGATCGGCATCGGCTCGCTCGCCGGCTGGGAGGACTCGAAGAGATTCCTCGCGCTCGACAAAGCAATCGTCCCGAACCCGACCAACGTCTCGACCTACAACGACGCCTACGCCGAATGGCGCGAGCTCGGCGCGGCCGTCACCCCTATCTCGCACTCGATCGCAAGGAGAACCGCGTGACCATCAAGACCGTTGTTGTGACCGGCGCGGGGTCGGGAATCGGGCAGACGATTGCCACGGTTCTTGCCGAACGCGGCTGGCGGGTTGTCGTCACCGACATCAACGTCGACGCGGCGAAGGCGGCGAGCGAGAAACTCAGCACCGCCGGCGGACAGGTCCACGAATTCGCGCGTTTGAACGTGAGCGACCCCGACGAAGCAGCGACCGTCGCCAACGACATCGCCGACCGGATCGGTCTGCACGCGTGGGTCAGCAACGCCGGCATCTCGTTCATGGAGAAGTTCCTCGACATGCCGATCGACAAAGTCACCAAGACGTTCGAGGTGAACCTTCTGGGCGCATACGTCTGTGGCCAAGCCGCGGCGCGCGCGATGGTGCGAACCGGTGTCGAGGGCACGATCGTCAACACCGCGTCGATGGCGGGCAAGCAGGGCAGGGTTCCGTACCTCGCCGACTATGTCGCCTCGAAGTTCGGAGTCGTCGGATTGACCCAAGCCATGGCGTTCGAATTGGCGGAACACCAGATCACCGTCAACGCCGTGTGCCCCGGGTTCGTCGAGACCCCGATGCAGGAACGCGAACTTGCGTGGGAGGCGAGCCTGCGCGGCATCACCGCCGACGACGTCAAGCAGGGCTGGATTGCCGACACGCCCCTGGGCCGACTTCAGCAGCCGAAGGACGTCGCCGGAGTCGTGGCGTTCCTGTTGTCCGACGACGCGCGATTCATGACCGGCGAATCCATCGCCGTCAACGGTGGCGCCTACATGGACTGATTGTCCACAGATTTCCATTACCGACACATCAACTGAATAAACCACCACCAACAAGGAAAGGAAGGCAACAATGTCTTTCACC
>JBIIBI010000106.1:0-4092 GCA_044239485.1 Microbacteriaceae bacterium
GACGTCGGCGGGAATGACCGCCTCGTCGAATGTGACCGCGACGACTTCTGCGTGACCCGTCGAACCAGTGCACACCGCCTCGTAACTCGGCGAATCAACGTGCCCGCCCGCGTAACCAGAGACCACGGATTGAACGCCGCGAAGCACGCGGTACGCCGCGTCGAGACACCAGAAACAACCGCCAGCAACATAGAACGTCATCATGCCGACAGTCTAGGCGCGGGGCTAGGCTATGAACATGACGTATGACGCAGCAACGACTCGTTACGACTCAATTCCTTACCGTCGATGTGGTCGAAGCGGACTCCTGCTCCCCCGAATTTCGCTCGGGCTCTGGAACAATTTTGGCGACGACCGAGACCTCTCGGTCCAACGCGACATCGTGCTTCGCGCATTCGACCTCGGAGTCACTCACATCGATTTGGCCAACAACTACGGACCGCCACCCGGTTCCGCCGAGCGCAATTTTGGCAAAATCCTCACGAGCGACCTGCACCCTTACCGCGACGAACTCATCATTTCATCGAAAGCCGGGTTCGACATGTGGGAAGGCCCATACGGCGAGTGGGGTTCGCGCAAATACCTTCTCGCCTCGCTCGATCAGAGCCTGTCCCGAATGGGGCTCGACTACGTCGACATCTTTTACTCGCACCGATTCGACCCCGACACTCCCCTGGAAGAAACGATGGGAGCCCTCGCGCACGCGATCCACTCGGGCAAAGCACTGTACGTCGGAATCTCGAACTACGACGAAGAACAGACGCGCCGCGCACACGCGATTTTGAAAGACATGGGCGTCACGCTGCTCATTCACCAACCGCGCTACAACCTCTTTGACCGCCGTCCGGAAAATGGGTTGTTCGATGCACTCGTCGAACTTGGTGTCGGTGGGATTGTCTATTCGCCGCTCGCTCAGGGGCTCGCAACCGATCGTTACCTGGACGGAATTCCCTCCGACTCTCGCGTGCGCACGGCGAATTGGATTGACGAAAAGCGCATCAATGACGAGTATCTCGGACACGCACGCGCACTCAACGACATCGCCCTCGGGCGTGGGCAGACGCTCGCTCAGATGGCATTGACCTGGACGATGCGGCACCCGGGTGTCACGACAGCGCTCATCGGCGCGAGCAGTGTCGCGCAGTTGGAAGATTCCTTGAAAGCAGCGCACGCAGAACCCCTAACCGATGAGGAACTTGCAGCGATCGAGCCCCACGCGATCCACCAACTGGTTGATCAGTGGCTGTAGCCAAACCCAGCGCACTCGTCGGATACCTCGCCGGAACGGTCGCTGCCTTTATCTTCGGCGTCAACGGTGTGGTCATCAAGTTGCTGATGGACGGTACAGGAATCGACGGGTTCCAAGTCACCTTCCTGCGTGTCGTCGGGGCCGCGGTGCTGATGGGCGCCGTACTGCTCATTCGCGACCCGAACGCACTTCGAATCACCCGGAAACAGATTCTGCCTCTCATCGCAATGGGCGTGATCGGCGTCGCGATGCTGCAAGCGACGTACGCCGAGGCGGTGTACCTGCTCCCCATCGGAATCGCGTTGTTGTTGGAATACACGGCAGTGCTGTTCGTGGCGCTCATCGCACATTTCTTTTTTCGTGAGCACGTCAAGTCCCGAATCTGGGTGTCCATCGCGGCGGTACTCATTGGCCTCGCAACCGTCGCCGAAGTGTGGAATTCGACTCTCAATGTCGAGGGAGTGTTGTGGGCACTCGCGGCCTCAGCGTCTCTCACGACGTATTTCCTCCTCGGCGAGCGCCAGACCGGGGTGCGTCACCCCTTGGCCGTCGGTTTCTGGGGCATGGCCGTGGCTAGCGTGTTCTGGGCGCTGTTCAGCGGCTGGTGGACGGTCGACCCGTCCGTCTTCAATCGAGTGGTCCCGTTCTCGGGTGACGCGGGCGGAATCTCGGGCCCGGCCTGGTTCCTCTTGGCGTTCATCGTCGTGCTCGGTACATTCACCACGTTCGCGCTCGGTTTGTGGTCGATCAGTATCCTCAAGGCCACACGGTCGGGAATCGTCGCAACGAGCGAAGTGCTTTTCGCGTTTCTCGCGGCCTGGCTCATCCTCGGCGAAACACTTAATGTTGTGCAATTGGTTGGTGCGGGTATTGTTCTGGTTGGTGTCGTTCTTGCCCAATCTGCCCGCGATAACCGCGACGCAGAAACTGACCCGATACTCGACACCCCCGAAATCTCACGAACGAAGGAACCCCGATGACCGATTCGCTGCTCGACATCACCGTTCTCACCGCCGACGGCGCCGAGACCACGCTTCGTGAACACGCGGGGAAGGTCCTGCTCATCGTCAATGTCGCGTCGCGGTGTGGCTTGTCGCCGCAATACGCCGATCTCGAGGCTCTTCAGCAAAAGTACGGTCCCCGCGGTTTTGTCGTCCTTGGGTTCCCCTCGAATCAGTTTTTCCAAGAGTTGTCGTCTAACGATGCGATCGCGGAGTACTGCTCGACAAAGTGGGGCATCACGTTCCCGATTTTTGACCAGGTGAAGGTCAATGGCAAGAGCCGTTCTCCGTTATACGCCGAGTTGACCAAGGCGAAGGACGAACGTGGCAGCGCGGGGAACATTCGCTGGAATTTCGAGAAGTTCGTCGTCACCCCTGACCTCCGTGTCTTGCGCTTCCGTCCGACGACGGTCCCGACGGACCCGACGATTATCGACGCAATCGAATCGAACCTCCCGAAATAGCGTTTTTCGCCTTTTGTCGGTCGCATCAAAGAAATCACGATTTTCGGTTACTAACACGGTTATTGCGGTAAATTGGGCAGGCTACACGCCTTTACTCGTTATCCCACCCCGCCATGAAAATCCTTCGTTTATTCCTTGCCGGCCTGGTCGTCATCCTTTTTTCCGGAGTCCTCACGCCGGTTACTTTCGCGTCTGCAACGCCGACACCATCGTTCTACCAATTGGACAACGGTCTCATTCGAATTGGCGGAAACTCGTCCGGCGAAGCGTCAATTACGTCGTTCGGCGGATTGCGCGGTCCGCAGTACTACAACGCAACGAATGACGCGTGGTACAACCTCACAATCTCGAATTCGGATATGGCCAACGCGTTCGGTGTGGGCGGTGCTGTGACGGTCGGGTCGCGAGGCACGGGTGTATACGGTTACGGAACGATTATTGCGACGGGAACGATGACCGTCGGCAGCCGAAACATTCGAGTGGAACATCGTTATACGCTCGGTGAAAACAAGCAGTACCTCAGCGCACAGACGACACTAACGAATCTGTCGGCCTCGACCGCCACGAATCTACGATCGTGGATTGGGGTTCGCGACGATTGGCTGGGCAACTACGATTCGGTTACGAAACAGCGGGGAACACTCACGACGACGGCTTTCGTACCGAGTGATACCCAAAGCCAACGATCCCCGGCCATCAAAATTACGACCCCTTATGAGGGTGCGCTGTTTTTCTCTACGAGTTCTCGAGCAAACACAGCGATCTCGTCGTGTTGTTCGTTCAGCAATGCGTATTCGACAAACCCACTAACAAACGCAACGAGCCTCACCAACGACGGATCGTATGCCATGTTCGTTCGAATGAACGACCTTGCGTCCAACGAATCGGATTCATTCTCGTGGTATTACGCGGCAGGTGACACATCTGACCTTGCGGCGGCCATCGGAGAAGTTGCCCGCGAGGCCGCCAGTTGGACGGACAAAAACGTCGAAGTGTTGGCGCCGCGCGGTCAGCCGTATTCCGACAGCGTTCTCGCCAGCGGCGAAGGCGCTATCTCCTATTCCGAGATTGCCCCCTCGGGATCGCTCGCGTCTGGGCAGACATCGGGACTTCCGCCATTTCTCAACCTCGATTCGAGCACCGGTGCCATCACCGGAACAGCACCGAATGACTCATCCGCAGACGGCGTCTACGTTTTTCGAATAAGGGCAACTGATGTCGTTGGCGAAACATCGACGACCGCTACCACCGAAAACTTGACAATCACCGTGGGCGCAGTGCCCACTATTTCCGACGTCCCGTGGTCGGGCACGGGCGATTACGACGAACCATTGACGGGATTTAATTTCGCGACCACGGGCAACTTCCCGGCTCCTGC
>JBIIBI010000108.1:0-4021 GCA_044239485.1 Microbacteriaceae bacterium
AGCGTTCGTACAATTCGAGCGTGATCACCTGTTGAAGAATTGCGTCCCCGAGAAACTCGAGGCGCTCGTAATGGCTGCCCCCGTGTTCGTAGGCGTAGGACCGATGGGTGAGAGCCTGTTCGAGGAGTTCCGGCGGAATTGACACTCCGAGAATCCCCGCGAGTTCGGCGGGGTCACGGAATTGTGGGGTCGCGGTCATGAGAATGAGAACAGCGCGTCGGAACCGAACGTCCTGACGCGCTGTCGATCACAAAGATTTAGACGTCGGCGACCTTGCGGCCCTTGTACTCCATGAAGAGTGCGGTGCCGACGGAATCGGTGACAACCTTCGCGCGGTGCGGGAGGCTGTAGACGGTCTTGCCGTTCTCGACGGTCTTGACGAGCGTGGGGATTTCAGCCTTCCACTGCGAACGACGAGAGCGCGTGTTGGAACGCGACTGTTTGCGCTTGGGAACTGCCATGGTTATTTCCTCTTTTTGGCGGCCGGTTTACTGGCCGTGGTCGTGTCGTCAGAAGCCAAGGCTTCCAGGGCCGCCCATCGCGGGTCGATGTACGGTGAATCGGTCGAACGCGGTTCCATCAGCTTGTCGCCCGTTTCCGGATCGAGCCCCAGACAGTCCTCGTCACACAGTGGTTGGAACGGCAGTTCTAACACCACCGCGTCTCGAACAAGCTGTTCACAATCCACGTGATTATCGTGAACCGAATACTCGAGTTCCTCCGTAGGAGAATACGCGAAAAGTTCCTGAAATTCCACTTCGACCGGGAGAGTGATCGGGTCGAGACAGCGAACGCACTCACCGTCGGCGGTCGTTTCGATGTCGGCGGATACCAAAATGCCGTCGTGGAGGCCTTCGAGTCGAACGTCCATCACGATGGTTGTGCCCTCGTTCACCGAGGCGATTCCCTCGCCCAAACGTTGCGGTGCGGGGAATTCGAGGTGCTTTTCACGGTCTTCACCGATGCGCTGAGACACATCAAAAACATTGATGTGGAAGGGGTTAGAGGACGAGGTCTTCACTGTTAAAGCGTAACGCCCGAAGCCGATGAAACGCTACGAATAGTCCGCCGAATTCATGAACGCCGAGACGGCTCTCGGAACGTACGGAGAGACATCGCCGCCTAGCGCCGCAACCTGTCGGACGAGCGACGACGACACGTGGCTGTGCTCGGGATTCGGCAACACGAATACGGTTTCGATTCCGGCGAGGTCGCGGTTGACGATGGCCATCGGTGTTTCGTAGGTGACATCGACCTCGGTTCGAATTCCCTTGACGATCGCGTTCGCGCCAACCTCTTGGCAATAGTCGACCAGCAGACCAACGCTCCAACTGGTAACCGTGACCCGGTCAGAGATCCCCGCGTCGGCAAGCGACTGTTCGATGAGTTCGACTCGACGCGCAACCGGCAACAATGCCGACTTGGCGGGGTTGTGCACGACGACAACGTGGACTTCGTCAAAAAGGTTGCGCGCGCGCTCGACAACGTCGAGGTGACCCAAGGTGACGGGGTCGAACGAACCAGGAACCACGGCGAGCGACGTCATGCCCCCAGCGTAATCGCGAGAGGCACCGATGTCAGTTCTTGGCGAGGAATTCCCGTTCGCGTTGCGACAATCGGCGATCCAGCGCATCGCGCAACGCCGTGTGTGCCTCGAGGGTCGGGTCGACGTCGAGAACCGCCTGAGCGTGGGTGCGCGCCGCCTCGATCACGGGACCGTCGACCGTCACTCGAACGAGGACGAGCCCGCTGCGACCACCCGACTGACTCTCGCCCAACACGTCACCCTCGCGACGCAACTCGAGATCCTTCTGCGCGAGTTCGAAGCCGTCGAGTGTGGACGCCACCGCCTCGACGCGATCGCGAGCCAGCGTGGTCTCGTCGGCATAGGTCACGAACAGTGCCAAACCGGGGACTCCGCCACGGCCAACCCGGCCGCGAAGTTGATGTAACTGGCTCACGCCGAATCGGTCGGCGTCGAGGACGACCATCGTCGAGGCGTTGGGGACGTCGACCCCGACCTCTATGACGGTTGTCGCCACGAGCACATCAATCGCGCCCGCGGCGAACGCGGTCATGGTTGCGTCTTTCTCCTCGCCCGATAGTCGACCGTGAATCATTTCGACCCGTCGACCGGGAAGCGCGGCGCGAACAACGGGTAAAATCTCGGTCACGCTTGCGCGCGGCGCTGCGGCCGGAATGTCATCCACCAGATCGGCGTCTCCGTCGGTGGTTGTTGAGTCAATCGCTGAGCACACGACGAAGCCTTGCCGTCCGGCATCAATCTCCTCGCCGAGCCTCTTCCAGACGCGTGAAATCCACGCGGGGTGGTCGACGAGCGGAACAACGTGCGAGGTGATGGGTGCGCGACCGGCCGGCAGGGTTCGAATCGTGGAAATGTCGAGGTCGCCGAACACCGTCATCGCGACCGTACGCGGAATCGGAGTGGCCGTGAGAACGAGGACGTGCGGCGAATTCCCCTTGCGTTTGAGTGTGTCGCGCTGCTCGACTCCGAAGCGGTGCTGTTCGTCCACGACGACGAGCGCGAGTTCGTTGAAGGTCACGGCGTCGGCGAGCAGCGCGTGGGTGCCGATGACCAGTCGGGCCGAGCCGCTCGCGACCGCGAGTTGAGCACGTTTTTTCTGCGCGGCCGGGAGACTGCCGACCAAGAGTGTCGGATTCAACCCCTCGGCGAGGTCTCCGAGGGTGGCGACAATCGACCGCGCGTGTTGCGTCGCAAGAACTTCCGTCGGAGCAATAAGAGCGGCCTGCCCGCCATCCTCGATTGCCGTGAGCATCGCCCGAATAGCAACGAGCGTCTTTCCCGAGCCGACCTCACCCTGAACCAAACGATTCATCGGCCGAGCGCGAGCCATGTCCTCGTCGATCTCGCTGCCCACCGTTGATTGGTCGGCCGTGAGTTCGAACGGCAACGCCGAATCAAACGCGGCACGAAGAGCCCCCGGAGTTCGGGGCATCGACACCGCTTCGGCGGCTCGAAGTCGGTCTCGAAGTAAGGCAGTTTGAACCAAAAACGCCTCGTGGAATCGAAGGGTGTCACGAGCAGTCCGCCACTCGCCGTGGTCGGTCGGACGATGAATCGCACGGATCGCCTCGGTCAGCGACACGAGCCCGCGGTCGGCTCGAACCGAATCGGGCACGGGGTCATCGAGTTCGGGGAGGACATCGATCACAACGCCCAGCGCTTTGGCGATCTGCCACGACGCGACCGTGCTCGTGGCGGGGTAAATCGGGATGGGCGTCTTGGCCCAGAGTTCGGCGACCTCGTCCGAGACGTTCTCGTCCTCGTCGAACAATTCGTAGTCAGGGTGGGTCAGTTGGCGTTGACCGCGAAACTCGCCGACCTTTCCCGCAAAGATTCCGCGCACACCCCGGCGCAGAGCGTTCGCCCGCCACGCTTGGTTGAAGAAGGTCAGCGACAGGGTTCCGGTGCCGTCCGAAATCACGATTTCGAGCAGGGAACCCTTTCGCCCATTCATCGACCGATTGTTGACCCGAACGACCTCGGCGACAATCGTGACCGACTCGTCGAGGGGAAGCGAATCGAGCGCCGTCAGTTCGCCGCGTTCCGCGTAGCGCCGCGGGTAATGCCCGAGAAGTCCGCCGACGGTGTCAAAGCCGAACGCCTTGGTCAGCGCCTTCGCCGTGCGGTCGCCGATGACCCGCGGAAGCGGGGTGTCGAGGAACGTGGCGGTTTCGGTCACGGTTTTACGCTACCCCCGCACAGACTTGCTTTCCGTGATTGGCGCTCTGGTCGCTAACCTTGGGGCGTGACACGAATTATCTCGGGAGCCGCCGGTGGCCGAACCCTCACCGTGCCGGCGACGGGAACCCGACCAACCGCCGACCGCGTGCGCGAAGCCGTCTTTTCGAGATTCGACGCCCTCACGACGATTACCGGTGCTCGCGTTCTCGACCTGTATGCGGGATGCGGGGCGGTTGGCCTCGAGGCCGCGTCCCGTGGAGCATCTCGCGTCGACCTCGTCGACAACTCGGAAAA
>JBIIBI010000109.1:0-4013 GCA_044239485.1 Microbacteriaceae bacterium
CATCGATAATCCGTTCATTGACGTGAGTCCGCGGGCGTCCCATTCTGTGCTCAATGCCGACGGCCACGGGTCGTAGACCACGTCAAAGAGAAACTCTGCGTCGAAGCTCTCGATGTCCCCCGGTGTCAAAGCGGCTCTGGGCGGAAGAGTGCTCAGCAGCAAATCTGACGGTCGTGCGGAATCACCGAAAGCGAGCACACGCACGTCCATGCCAAGTTGTCGCGACAATTCCCCTACTCTCTCTGCGCGAGTCGCGTCTCGAACGAAAATGTCTAGTGTGTCGACTCCGAGATCGTGGAGCGTCACAACTAGTGACGCGGCCGTTGCTCCACCTCCCAGCAACGTCGCTCGACGAAAATCTGAGCCGAATTGCTGGCGAATAGCGGTTGTCGCTCCCCACACGTCCGTGTTGAAGCCCTCCCAGCCATGCTGACGACGAACAACGGTGTTCACCGCACCAGTAAGGACCGACATCGGACATTCAGTCGCGAGTAGGGGGCGAATCGCGTGCTTGAGAGGCATCGTCAGCGATAAGCCATCCCACGAGCCATCGAGGGATTCGATGAACTGCGGGAGCTGCGACGCAGAAACATCCGTTGCGCCATAGGCCGCATCGATACCCAGAGCGGCGATTGCCGCACGGTGCAGGGCGGGTGACCGCGAGTGACCTATCGGGCTCCCGAGGACCCCGAAGTTCCTAGTCACAGTAGGCGGCATTCGCCGTGTTCGCGTTACACCAAGCCCGGAGTTCCTGGACCGCCGCGCCGTGTTGCGCCGAGGTCTCGGAGAATCTGGTTTCCCCGGTCTTGAGGTTCACTGGGACGAAGAAGAACCACGGCCCGGGCTTCGGTTTCAGGACAGCTTTGAGCGCCACTTCACCGGGAAGTCCGATCGGACCGACGGGTAAGCCTTTGTGGACGTAGGTGTTGTAGAGGTTTCCAGCGTCCGCTCGTTCTGCGTCTGTTGTCCACACAGTGTGAAGGTTTCCCGTGCCATAGGCCACCGTCGCGTCTGATTCCATTTTCCAACCAGCGTCCAAACGATTTTGGAAAACGCGGGCAATCTTGGCGAAATCGTCTGGGTCACTGCCCGCTTCTCGCTGCACGAGAGCAGCAAACGTCACGACGGAATAACGCTTGCTTGGCTCGACTCCAAGCGCGTCCAGTCGGACGTTCATTTCGTCCACCATTGTCTGGATGATTGACGTCGCGTCCTGTGTCGGATTGAACTCATACGTCGCCGGGAATAGGAATCCTTCGACCGAGGGCGCTTTCGCCGGAATCCCGAACACTGTCGGATCGGACGTGGCCGCTTCAAAATCGGATACGGGAATTCCGGTGCCTTCGCTCAACGCGGCGAAAGTCGCTGTCAGGACCGATCCCTCCGGAATAGTGACCTTCAGCGTGATTCGGTTGGCGGGATCGCTCAAAATCGCTACGGCGGAAGCTGCGCTCATCTCGGTTTTGAGCGCATAACTACCGGGCGTGAAAACAATGGACGAATCGGCGAGCAGTAGTTGATAGACCGCATCAAACGATTTCGTCACACCGGCGTCGACGAGCTTTTGCGCAATCGCGTCGCCATATTCGCCCTGTTCGACGATGATTTGAATCTCTGGTGCAATACCCGTCCCGATGAAATCGTTGTCGGCAGGAAGTCCTAGGACGTCTCGGATCTTCGTTTCGTAATTGGTCCACGCGAACCACGCGCCACCGCCTCCGATCGCCAGAATCACCACGAGGACGGCCGCAATTACCCCGCAACCGCGCTTCGATGATTTCGCGCGCGCTTCTCGTCGTGTTTCACTCATGCTTCTCCTACCGTCTCCCCCAGTGTATTGCCCGCTCGTTCCGCATTCAGGGCACTCTCGAGCAGGATTGTGGCCGCGACCTGGTCAATCATCGCTCGGCCGGACTTCGTTGAGTGGGTAGCGTCATGAAGAGCGTGTTGCGCTGCGACCGTAGTCAAACGCTCGTCAACCAGACGGACGACCACTCCGGTTGCCTCAGCGAGCTGCACCGCGAATTCACGCGCGTCCCGAGTAGACGCCGTGTCAGACCCGTCAAGCGACAGCGGCAGGCCGCACACGAACTCAATGGGCTCGTATTCGGTCGCCAGAAGAACCAGTTCATCTATGGCCGACTCTCGTGGAAGAGTGACGACCGGAACGGCCATCAAGCCCAGTGGATCAGACCGCGCAACTCCCACGCGGGCCTTGCCCACATCGATTCCGATCCGCGTGCCCGTGCGCATTGCTTAGGCTCCGAGAGCTGCTCGGATGTCTTCGAGCGCCGTGCCAATCAGGGTTGGATCTGCGCCTCCGCCCTGCGCGACGTCGTCGCGACCGCCTCCGCCTCCGCCCAGCACTCCCGCCGCCCGTTTCGCGAGAGTTCCAGCCGACAATCCTTCGTTTCGTGCATCCGAGGTCGTCGCGACGATGACCGCCGCTTTGCCGTCGATCTCGGCACCCAGTGCAACGACTCCAGAAGACGCGCCGAGTCGGTCGCGAACATCAGTCACCAGTTGGCGGAGTGCGTCGGCAGAATCCACCACGCCGAGAGAGGCTATGACCGCCGTAGTGACGCCAATCGTTGTCGCTCCCGCGACCAGTTCCGGAACGCGCTCACGGACGATCGCCGCCTGATACTGAGCAATGGTGCGCTCGGCACTCTTGAGTTGATCGACAAGTTCGGCGATACGCGCGGGCAGGGCTTCTTTCGGCGTCTTGAGGTTTGATGTCAGTTCCGCGACGAGCGCTCGCTCCGCCGCAAACGACTCGAAGGCGGAAGTACCGACGAGCGCTTCAACTCGACGGTTGGTCGAACCGATGCTTGATTCACCAATCAAGTTGATCAAGCCGACCTCGCTCGAGCGGGAAACGTGAGTGCCGGCACACAGTTCGCGGGACCACGGACCGCCGATGTCGACGACGCGAACCGTGTCACCGTACTTCTCGCCGAACAGCGCCATCGCGCCAGTCTCTTTCGCCTCGTCGAGAGACATGATTCGGGTCACGACCTCGAGGTTGTCTGAGATGGCATTGTTTGCGATGTTCTCGATTTCCGAACGCGTCGCTGTTGACAACCCCTGGTTCCAAGCGAAGTCGAATCGCATGTAGCCGGCCTTGTTGTAGGAACCGGCTTGGTGAGCATCGTTTCCGAGCGTCTGCCGGAGTGCGGCGTGCACGAGGTGAGTCGCGGAGTGGGCGCCGGTCGCTCGGCGACGGTACACCTCGTCGACAATCGTCGTGACGGTGTCCGCAATACCAACGGATCCATCAGAAATACGAACCGTGTGCGCTGTGAGTCCCTTGATGGGTCGTTGAACGTCCACGACCTCCGCGGAAAAATTAGCCCCAACGATGACACCGTCGTCCGCGTCCTGACCACCACTTTCGGCGTACAGGCTGGTTTCACGAAGGATCAACTCGACGGTTTCTCCCGCGGACGCTGACGGTACCGCCGCTCCATCCCGAATAATGCCGAGAACGCTGGTTTCCGTTGTCAAATCGTCGTATCCGGTGAAAACCGTTTCCCCGCTTGTGCGGAACTCGCCGTAAACAGAGACGTCAGCTAGGGCCCCCTTCTTCGCTTTCGCGTCGGCCTTCGCTCGAGTTTTCTGCTCGAGCATGAGGGAGTCGAACGTGGCTCGATCGACCGACAGCCCGGCTTCTTCGGCCATTTCCAGAGTGAGGTCGATGGGGAAACCGTAGGTGTCGTGCAGGAGGAAGGCGGTGCTTCCATCGAGCGACACCGACTTTGCCTTCTTGTGCTGCGTCACCGCGAGGTCGAGGATCTGCGTACCAGAAACGAGGGTGCGAAGGAACGCCTCCTCCTCGCCGACCGCGGTGCGAGAAATTCGGTCGTAGTAGATGTCGACGTCGGGATACGAGCCCTTCATTGCGTCGCGCGACGCCGCAAACAGTTCCGTGAACGTTGGTGCGTCGACGCCGAGGAGGCGCATAGCTCGAACCGAACGTCGCAACAGGCGCCGGAGGATGTAACCGCGCCCCT
>JBIIBI010000110.1:0-3995 GCA_044239485.1 Microbacteriaceae bacterium
TGTCGATGGTCGGGGAGTTGCCCTGGTGGGTGACGATTGTGGTGCTCGTTCGTGAGTTTGGGATCACCCTGTATCGAATGCTGATTGCCCACCGCGAGATTCACGCCGCGTCGTGGGGAGGCAAGGTCAAGACGACCGCGCAGGCTATTGCTGTCTCGTTCGCGCTGGCGCCGTTCCCCGCGCTGCTCGGCGATTGGATGAACTGGTTCAACGGGTTCCTGATGGTTGCGGCTGTCGCGCTGACGGTGTGGACCGGAATCGAATATGTGTGGAAGGCGATTCGCGATTGAGCCTGGTGGATAACTCCACCGCGGCACGAGTCGCCGCTCTGATCGATGCGCTTGCCAATTCCGGCGAGACGGTTGCGGTTGCGGAATCTTTGACGGGCGGATTGGTCTGTTCGACGCTCGTGCATCCGGCTGGCGCTTCGAGGGTTGTGGTCGGGGGAGTGGTGGTTTACTCGACCAGCGCGAAAATGGACGTGTTGGGTGTCGACGAAGAGACGCTGTGGGTCAGCGGTGCGGTTGATTCCGAAGTCGCCACCCAAATGGCGTTTCGCGTCCGGGCACAATTCAGCTCAACGATCGGCATCTCGACAACCGGCGTGGCCGGCCCCGACCTACAGGACGGCATCGCAGTCGGAACGGTATTCATTGGAATGTCTCGAGACGGCCGCGAAATTGTGGAGGAACACCACTTCACCGGAACTCGTGACGACATCCGATGGGCGGCGGTCGACACCTGCCTGACTCTTCTTGAGAATTCGCTAAGAGTGGAATAAAACCTCACAGATTCGTGTTCGGATGGCTGTACGATAAAAATCCAAACGTAAGGAGTTGCTCAATATGTTGATTCGCGAACAACTCGGTGGTGTCATGCGTGACATCCGCACGTCGAAGGCCATGACCCTCGGAGACGTCCAGCGCGGCGCCCGCATCTCGGTCGCCCACTTGTCCGAACTCGAGCGCGGTCGCACCGAACCCTCGAGTGAAATCATCCGCACTCTCGCCGACTTCTACAACATCTCGCAGGCCGACATCTACCTCGAGGTCGGAGCGCGCATGTCCGCGAGCGACCAGCTCAACGGTCGCTTTGACACTCAAGACCTCACGACTCTCATTTACGGCGCGCCGATCGGCATGGGATTCGATCAGGCCATCCCGCTCGAGGCGATGCCCGACTTCAACAACGTCATGCCGTCGGCTCCGGATCACCTGCCGGACCTGTTCGACGTTGATCTCGACGTCGAATCTGACGCACGCGCTTAGTCTCGGCTCGCTCACTTTTAGCGCGGGTACGCTGGCGGAATGAAGCACTCCGAATTCACCCTCGCCGTGGCGACCGAGTTCGGTGAGCATTTCGGTCGCACCCTCGTTCGCGACGTGGTTCTGGACGAGTTCGGTGTCACTGCCGCCGATGCTCTCGCAGCGGGTAATGCGGTGCGTGACGTGTGGGTGGCGCTATGCCACGCGATGGACGTCCCCGAGCACCGGATTCACGGTGCCGGCCGAGGCGAGCCCAAGAAGTAGCCCGCGCCTTCTGCCGATCTGCCCCCCGCCGCTCACCTGTTCCTGCAGACATTTCGAGCCATCCCCTCGGTTTCTGCAGACACCCTCAGCCAACGCAATTGTTTCTGCAGACATTTCTGCATTTATGGCGGCTAGCAACCATTTTCGGCGATTTGTCTGCAGGAACAGGTGTACGAAGATGGTGAGCAGGAAGGCTGGCTTTCGATCGCGCCGCCCTCGTAATCCCGCCACCCCGCTAATCCCGCCACCCCACCACCCCGCCACCCCGCTAATCCCGCCACCCCACCACCCCGCCAACCCCACTGCTTCACCCTGCCCACCACCCGCGACACGCCGCGATATTCAGTATCGAACAAATGTTCGAACACGAGTAGAGTCTCCCCAAGAGAACTCAACAGGTCGTTATCCACGAATGGAACCGAGCCGGGCACACGTGTCCGACCTCACACCTACCGTGGAAATCAATCAGGCGCCTCGGCTCGGAGGAACGCGCGAAGGTTGCCGTTATTCCGACCGGTTCCATCGCCCTCGATGTCGCCCTCGGCGTCGGTGGGTTGCCCCGAGGCCGCATCGTAGAAATCTACGGCCCGGAATCGTCGGGTAAGACGACCCTCACACTTCACGCCATCGCCAACGTTCAGGCGGCCGGCGGAGTCGCCGCGTTTATCGACGCGGAACACGCCCTCGACCCCGAATACGCCAAGGCGCTCGGTGTCGACATCGACCAGCTTCTCGTCTCGCAGCCCGACACGGGTGAACAGGCCCTCGAAATCGCCGACATGCTCGTGCGCTCGGGGTCCATCGACCTCGTCGTCATCGACTCCGTTGCGGCCCTCGTGCCTCGCGCGGAAATCGAAGGCGAGATGGGTGACACCCACGTCGGTCTGCAGGCACGTCTCATGTCGCAGGCTCTTCGCAAGTTGACCGGTGGGTTGAACTCGACCGGCACGACGATGATCTTCATCAACCAGTTGCGCGAAAAGATTGGTGTCTTCTTCGGAAGCCCCGAGACGACCGCCGGTGGAAAGGCGCTCAAGTTCTATGCGTCGGTCCGTCTCGACATCCGTCGCATCGAGACCCTCAAAGAGGGCGCCGACGCCGTTGGAAACCGCACCCGCGTCAAGGTCGTCAAGAACAAGATGGCGCCGCCCTTCAAGCAGGCGGAATTCGACATCCTGTTCGGAACCGGAATCTCGCGCGAGGGAAGCCTCATCGACTTCGGTGTCGAGCACAACATCGTGCGCAAGTCCGGTGCGTGGTACACCTACGAGGGTGACCAGCTCGGGCAGGGCAAGGAAAACGCACGAAAGTTCCTTCTCGCTCACCCCGAGATGGCCGACGAGATCGAGACGCGAATCCTCACGGCACTCGGTATCGGCGACGCGGTCGAAGAAGTCGCTGCGACCGGAACCGATGGCGCGCCCATCGACATCTCGACCAAAGCCGCACAGCGCAACGCCGACACCGACGGTGTCGACGCGATGCTCGCGGCCCTCGAGCCTGACGCCGAATAACCCATGACTGACATCGACCGTCCCGGGGAACGCCTGGCCACCGTCACGACGTTTCCCGGGGCGTTCGACCCCACCGACACCGAGGTTGACGACAACCCCGAATCAGCGGGCGAGCTCGCTAAGCGGGCCGAAAACATCTCGATGTACGCGCTGACTCGGCGCGCGGTATCAATCCGCGAGATGGAAAAGCTCTTGAAGTCCCGCGATCTGCCCGACGACGTCGTCGCGACAGAAATCACGCGACTCGAGGGCGTCAACCTACTGAACGACTACGACCTCGCCACCGACCTCGCCGAACGTTTCCAGCGCCGCAAGGGGCTGGGGGCAAGTTCGGTCAAGGCCGAACTAGGCAAACGACTCATCGCACCCGCCGCCATCGACGCGGCGATCGCCGAATTGCCGGGGGACCAACTCGAACTCGCGACCGAAGAGGCCCGTAAGCGCCTCTCGCGATTGAAGGGTCTCGACAAGGAAACGCTGAACCGCCGCCTATACGCGTACCTCGCTCGACGGGGGTTCCGCGGGCCAGAAATCTCGAACGCAATCAAGGCGGCGCTCGAGGAATCGGTCGACAACGTCACGCGCGTCACCTTTCGGTGACAACCCGCCCGTAAGGGCTGTAAAATCGAGGGTTATGAGCACGACACTCGACATTCCCCGCACCTATGAGGTGCGAACGATGGGGTGTCAGATGAACGTGCACGACTCGGAACGTCTTTCCGGCTCGCTCGAAGCGGCCGGCTACATCCCTGCGCTCGACGGCACCGAGGCCGACGTCGTCGTTCTCAACACCTGTGCGGTCCGCGAAAACGCGGGAAACAAGCTCTACGGAACGCTCGGCCACCTCGCGTCCATCAAGCGCGACCACGATGGAATGCAGATCGCGGTCGGCGGCTGCCTCGCCCAGAAGGACAAGCACGATATCGTCGCGAAGGCTCCCTGGGTCGACGTC
>JBIIBI010000111.1:0-3973 GCA_044239485.1 Microbacteriaceae bacterium
CCGAGCGCACGAGAGAGAGCGAGGATTGACCCTGTTGCGATACCGGGAACCGCAGACGGCAGTGTTTGACGGAAGAGCGTCTGCAGGGGAGTAGCGCCGAGCGCAAGAGATCCTTCGCGAATCTCACGCGGTACGGCACGGAGGGATTCACGGGTAACGATGATGACGACGGGCAGAATCAGCAGACTCAGTGCCATTGCGCCAGCGATCACAATGTTTTTGTCGCGAACGCCCATTGCGGACAGCGCACCGAGGGTGAGTAAACCATAGACGATTGACGGGACGGCCGCCAGGTTTTGCACGTTCAATTCAACCATCCGGTTGAACCATCGCCGTTTGTTGGCGAATTCTTCGAGGTGCACCCCCGCGGCGATTCCCAGCGGCAGTGTGAATAGGGCGGTGACCGAGATGACCATGAGAGAACCCAGGATGGCGGGTCTCGCGCCGGCTTGTTCGGGGCGGGCTGACGGGAATTCAGTGAACAACTCGAGACCCAACCGGGCGGAACCGTCAATCCACGTCGTGACAATCAGCGTGACAAGAAAAAGAAAGGCGAAGAGGATGCTGACCCACAGCAACACGAGAAAGACGATCGAGGTGATGCTGCTGTCGCTTCCGTGAACTTTTCCTCGAAGCGTGGGTGATGGCGTAACGACGTGTGACATCGGCTAATACGCCTCTCGGAATCTGCGCACAACGGCGATGGAAATCCAGTTCATCAAGAGGGTGATGGCGAACAACAGCAGCCCAACCGCATACAGCGTGTTGTATTCGAGAGACCCGACGCGGTTGTCGCCGAGCGCGGCGTTGGCGATGAATCCAGTCATCGTCTGTCCGAGTTCCAGGGGGTTCCCGACAATACGAGCCTGCTGACCGGCGGCGATGGCTACAATCATCGTTTCGCCCACGGCGCGCGAAATTCCGAGCACGACGGCGGCGATGATTCCGGATAGTGCGGCCGGGAACACGACCCGAACCGTGGTTTGCATCTTGTTGGCACCGAGTGCAGCAGAACCTTGGCGCATTGCCATTGGGACCGCACTCATCGCGTCTTCACTAATCGAGGCGATGGTCGGGATAATCATGACACCCATCACGACACCGGCCGCGAGGACACTGAACGATTCCGTGGGGAGTTGCAACCATTCGCGGAACACGACGGTCTGGACAAAAATGAGGGCGAAGTAGCCGTAGACCACGGTCGGAATGCCCGCCAGGATTTCGAGGATGGGCTTGAGGACTCGGCGGACGCGCGGGTGGGCGTATTCGGACAGGAAAATCGCGGCGCCCAACCCAAACGGCACAGCCACCGACAGGGCGATAACGGTAGTCCACGCCGTGGCGGTCACAAGGGGCACAACACCGAACGATGCGTCCGCGAACTGCGGGGCCCACCGCGTTCCGAAGAGGAATTCAAAGACGGGAACCTCGGCAAAGAACGTCAACGAGGGAATTGCGAGCGCGATCAGAATCGAAATCGTGATCAACACCGTGAGAAGAGAAGCGATTCGGAAAGCGCCGAGAATCATTCCTTCAGCGGGGCGCGACTTCTTGTTGAGAGACGTCAACCCCGACGGGTTGCCGTGAACGGACAGTCCAGCCGGGGTTGACGTTGTGCTCATGTGTTCGGTGTTGCTTAGCCGATTGAGGCGAGCTCTTCAGCTGCGACAGCAGCCTGCTCGTCGGTCAGCGGGATGAACGTTGCGAGGGTCGCAACTTCGGCCTGGTTCTCCATGTAGAAGTCAACGAACTTCTTGACCTGTGCCTTTTCCACGTATGAGGCGTTGTTCACGTAGACAAAGAGCGGGCGGCCGAGAGGTGTGTAGCTGCCGTCCTGGACAGTAGCTTCGGATGCACCGACACAGCCGGCACCGCCGTCGACGTCGACCGCGCGAACGAGATCGGCATTTTCAGTGACGTACGAGAGACCGAAGAAGCCGAGGCCGCCTTCAGCACCCGAGATTCCCTGGACGAGAACGTTGTCGTCTTCCGAGGGGCTGTAGTCGGTGCGGATCGCGCCTTCTTCACCGTTGATTTCTTTAGTGAAGTAGTCGAACGTTCCCGAGTCAGTTCCGGGGCCGAAGAGCGCGAGCTCAACATCGGGGAAAGACGAGTCAACCTGGTTCCATGACGTGACGGTGCCTTCGGCGTCGGGTCCCCAGATGGTGTTCAGCTGTTCGACTGTGAGGCACTGTGCGAAGGTGTTGCCGACAGGGACAACAACGGCGAGGCCGTCGTTGGCGACGATGATTTCGGTGAACTCGATACCAGCTTCGGCACAGAGCGCAGCTTCTTCATCTTTGATCGAACGCGATGCGTTCGAGAGGTCTGTTTCGCCAGCGCAGAATTTTTCAAAACCTCCACCGGTACCAGAGGTGGCGACGGTGACGTTGATGCTACCGTCGACGTCGCGGAAGAGGTCAGCCGCGGCTTCGGTGAGGGGTGCGACGGTTGACGATCCGTCTGCGACGACGTTGGTGGCTTCGACATTCTGGCCACCGCAACCGGTGAGTACGAGTGCCGCGACTGCCGCGGTTGCGGCGAATCCAGCGAACGAAATTGTTTTCACAATCTTCCTTTCAGAGCGAGAGTGTTGGAGGTTTCCAACAGCTCTCAGTGAACGCTGTTGCGGTGAACGGGAGGTGAACGGACTACGAATCTAGAGTGACGCTTTCGCTCCGCCTCCAGGATTCGAACCTAGACCGAACATCTCCAAAGGATGCCGTGCTGCCATTACACTAAGGCGGACTGCCACGAAGGGCAATACCATTCTGCCCGAAATTTCAGAAGCCTACGGCGCTTCAGCGCAAGTGCCGTGTGCCTAGTGCCAGAATGGTCACATGACCGATGCTTCCCTCGCCGTGGTGATTCTCGCCGCCGGTGAGGGAACGCGGATGAAATCCGCCACGGCCAAGGTTTTGCACCCCATCGCGGGCGTTCCGATGATCGGGCACGTGTTGTCGACAGTCGCCGCGCTTCACCCCGCTCACACGGTTGCGGTCGTTCGCCACGAGCGCGACGCGGTCGCCGGGGCGATCGCGGAATTGTCGGACGGCGTCGTCATCATCGACCAGGACGACGTGCCCGGAACGGGTCGAGCGGTCGAACTGGCCCTCGCTGCCCTCGCGGATTTTGACGGGGACATCGTCGTTGTGTCAGGAGACGTTCCGTTGCTCGACGCCGAGACCTTGACCGATCTCATCGATGAACACCGCCAGCGCGAACGTTCGGCATCAGTCCTCTCTGCGCTCGTCGATGACCCGTCGGGATACGGTCGAATCGTGCGAGATGACACCGGCGAATTCCGCCGAATCGTTGAGCACAAAGATGCGGCCGAGGACGAACTCGGGATTTCCGAGATCAATTCCGGAACCTACGTGTTCCGCGCGTCGGCGCTCAAGGCTGCTCTCGCCAAGGTCGGCACCGCGAATTCGCAGGGCGAAAAATACTTGACGGACGTCATCGAACTTCTCGTGACCGACAGCCTCGCCGTCGGCGCGAACCCCGTCTACGAATCGTGGGTCGTCGCGGGGGTCAACGATCGTGCGCAGCTTTCCGAGGCGCAAGCAAGACTCAACGCGATGATTGTGCGCGGCCACCAGATGAACGGCGTGAGCATCGACGACCCAGCAACAACCTGGATCGACCGCGGTGTGTCCATCGAACCCGACGCCCACATCCTGCCCGGCACGTTCCTCAAGGGTGCGACCAGCATTGCGGCGCGTGCGACCGTCGGCCCCGACACGACCCTGCGCGATTGCGAGATCGGCGAAAACGCGACCGTGACCCGGACCGATGCGACACTCGCCGTCATCGAGTCGCACGCCACGGTCGGCCCGTTCTCGTACCTGCGTCCCGGAACCGTGCTCGGCGAAGGCGGCAAGATCGGTGCGTTCGTCGAAACCAAGAACGCGCGCATCGGTCGCGACAGCAAGGTTCCGCACTTGTCATACGTCGGCGACACGACTGTTGG
>JBIIBI010000112.1:0-3956 GCA_044239485.1 Microbacteriaceae bacterium
GTCCGTATCGTAACTGCCGACCATGGACCGGTCTCGGAAGCAGTCGTTCCCGCTCTTGAATGTCACGACGTTGACGTCTATTACGGCAATTTCCGAGCCGTCTCAGAAGTGAACATGTCTTTCGGAAAGAACGAAATCACCGCACTCATTGGTCCGTCGGGATGCGGAAAATCGACGCTGCTGAGGTCGCTCAACCGCATGAACGACCTCGTCGACGGCGCTCGAGTTACCGGATCCGTGACGTTCCACGGCGAAAACATTTACGCCCCCGAGGTCGACGCCATCGAGGTGCGACGACGCATCGGGATGGTGTTCCAAAAACCCAACCCATTTCCCAAGTCCATCTACGACAACGTCGCTTATGGCCCTCGCGTCATCGGCATGAAACCAGCCAGCATGGATGACCTGGTCGAAGAGGCACTTACTCAAGCTGCGCTGTGGGACGAGGTCAAAGACAAGCTCAAGCAGACCGCCTTTGGTTTGTCCGGTGGACAACAACAGCGCCTCTGCATCGCCCGCACCATCGCGGTCAAGCCGGACGTCATCTTGATGGACGAGCCCTGTTCGGCGCTCGACCCCATCGCGACCAAGCGCATCGAAGACCTGATGTTGGAATTGACCAAGGACTACACGATCGTCATCGTGACCCACAACATGCAACAGGCCGCTCGCGTGGCCGACCGCACCGCGTTCTTCACCGCGTTGCCCGACGAAACGACCGGAAATCGCACGGGCGTCCTGGTTGAATTTGATCGGACCTCCGACCTTTTCACGAATCCGAAAGACACGCGCACCGAGGACTACATTTCGGGTCGTTTCGGTTAATCGCTCCGGGTAGCGCAATCCGCGCCGTCCGAGCCACCGGTATCCCTGCTAACGCCCGAGTTTGTCCGCGACGTCCAACCAGCGTGATTCCAACGCATCGAGGTTCTCGGTCGCGGTTCCCAGCTCGGTGCTGATTCGGGCGAGGCCCTCGTAATCACTCTGGTCGTGGGTCGTCATCTGTGTGTGTGTCGTGGCAATCGACGACTTCAGGTTCTCGATTTGGCGATTGAGCGACTTGTATTCCTTGTCGAGAGCGTGGCGCTCGGCTCCGCTCAGTTGGGTCGGCTTCGCCGTCGATTTGGCTGGTGCGGAGGCGATGGGTGTGACGGGTCGCGCATCCAACCGCAGGTATTCGTCGACACCTCCTGGGAGGTGCCGCAAGTGCTTGCCGATGACCGCGTACTGCTGGTCGGTCACGCGCTCGAGCAGGTACCGGTCGTGCGAGACGACAATCAACGTTCCCGGCCACGAGTCGAGAACGTCCTCGAGCGCCGCGAGCATGTCGGTATCCAGGTCGTTGGTCGGTTCGTCCAGAAGCAACACGTTCGGTTCGTCGAGCAGGATGAGCAGGATCTGCAGTCGTCGCTTCTGTCCACCCGATAGGTCTTTGACGGGAGTTTGAATGTGGGCGCTGGAAAACCCTAGCCGTTCAAGTAGTTGGCCGGGCGTCAACTCGATTCCACCCGCGTTGTACGTCGTCTTGAATTCGGCGATGACCGCACTCACCCGGTCGTTCATGTACTGCTCGAGCCCCTCAAGGCGCTGATCAAGTCGGCGAAGTTTGACCGTCTTGCCCGTTTTCACACGGCCACTCGTGGGCTGAAGGCTCTCGTCGATGAGTCCCAGGAGTGTCGATTTGCCCGCACCGTTGCGGCCCAGGATTCCGGTGCGCTCGCCCGGCGCAATGCGCCACTCGACGTCCTCGAGGATGACGTTGTCACCGAACGCGAATCCAGCGTCGAGCAGATCGACGACGTCCTTACCGAGGCGCTGTGTCGCCAACTTGGACAATTCGATGCGGTCGCGGGGTGGCGGGACATCCGCAATCAACGCGGTCGCCGCGTCGATGCGGAACTTCGGTTTGGTCGTTCGTGCAGGAGCACCGCGACGCAACCAGGCGAGTTCCTTTCGCAACAGGTTCTGGCGGCGTTCCTCGCTCGACGCGGATTGGCGCTGACGCTCGACGCGCTGCAAAATGTACGCCGCGTATCCGCCCTCGAACTTGTCGACGATGCCGTCGTGGACCTCCCACGTGTCAGTCGAAATCGCGTCGAGGAACCACCGGTCGTGGGTGACGACGACGAGAGCGCCAGTCCCGGTCGGCCAGCGGCGAATCAAATGTTCGGCGAGCCAGTTGACTCCCGACACATCGAGGTGGTTCGTCGGCTCGTCGAGTAGCAGAACATCCCACTCGCCGACGAGGAGGCGGGCGAGTCCAACTCGACGACGCTGTCCGCCCGAAAGGTCTCCGATCCGCGAAGCGACATCGACGTCACCGAGCAACCCGGCGAGCACGTCGCGAATGATGGGCGAGGAGGCCCACTCGTGCTCGGGACCCTCGCCGACAACCACGTTTCCGACCGTCTCGTCGTCAC
Organism: Microbacteriaceae bacterium; assembly: GCA_044239485.1. Classification (GTDB taxonomy): domain Bacteria; phylum Actinomycetota; class Actinomycetes; order Actinomycetales; family Microbacteriaceae; genus MWH-TA3. Next base: position 2,421 of record JBIIBI010000112.1, read on the forward strand.
CGAAGTGGTCGTCTTGCGTCAACATTCCCACTTGCGTGCCACCGCGCATCGTGACGCGACCGGAGTCCGGCGTGAGAGACCCGCCGATGATTGACATGAGCGTCGACTTACCGTCACCGTTACGACCGACGACGCCGATGCGGTCGCCCGCGTGAATTCCGATCGTCAGGTTGTCCAACACGACCCGGTTCGGGTACTCGTGGGAAACGCCTTCTAATCCGACCAGGTTCACTTCGTTAGTTTAGACAGGTAAATGTTGCGAGAATGGAGGGGTGACCCGCCGCACCCTCACCGCTCTCACCTTTTCGCTCGCCGCGTTCTGGATTGCTCTCGACCAACTCACAAAACTGTGGGCTGAAACCGCGCTCGTCGGCCAACCGCGAACGCCAATCCTGGGAGGGTGGTTCGGGCTCGTCCTGGTTTACAACCCGGGCGCTGCCTTCGGTTTGGGCTCGGGTTTCGTCTGGGTACTGACCGTCATCGCGGGAATCGCCGTCATCGTGCTCGTCGTCGTCGCACTTCGCACCCACACATTCTGGTGGTCAATCGCAATCGGTTCTATGCTCGGCGGAGCCGTCTCGCACTTCTTCGACCGGCTGCTTCGCGGCGACACAATCGGAACCGGCAAAATCGTCGATTTCATCGACTACGGCGGATTCTTCGTCGGCAACATCGCCGACATCGCCCTGGTCGGTGCGGCCATCGGATCCGTGTTGCTGAGTTTTTTCGGAGTTCCGTTCAGCTCAGCCGAGCGCCCAAAGCCGGAGCCGAAACAGTAATTGCGTTTCGGCCGGCCGACTTAAGCGTGGTGGTGAGGTGACTCGCGGAATCCTCGTCTGCTGCAAGAAGCGCAACCGTCGGACCGCTGCCGGAAACGATTCCCGCCAGGGCGCCGTGCGTTTCTCCGAACTCGAGGGTCTCGCCCAGATGCGGCATGAGTTGTAGCGCCGCCGCCTGTAAATCGTTCCGCAGGTATTCGCCGAGCGCCATCGCGTCGCCCGACCGTAACGCCTGCAACAGGTTGGAGTCGATCGCGGGGTCGACCGCGACCGTTTCGATTTCGATCGAGTGTTCCGCGCGATGACGGTCGAGTTGGCGGAAAACGTCGGGCGTCGATAACCCCACCTCGTTCAACACGAGCACCCAGTGGAAAGTCGATTTGGCGAGGACGGGAGACAACACATCGCCCCGCCCAACACCAAGCGCGGTTCCGCCGTGCAAGGCGAACGGGACGTCAGCGCCCAGAGTCGCGGCGATTTCGGCAAGCGTGGGCATCCCCAGATTGGTGCCCCACAGCGCATCGACCGCGACCAGGGTTGCCGCGGCATCCGCCGAACCACCGCCCATTCCGCCGGCGATGGGGACGCGTTTGACGACCTGGATGTCGGCTCCGCCCGTATATCCGGATGCGGCGGCCACGGCTCGGGCCGCACGAATGACGAGGTTCGACTCGTCCACCGTCAGGTGACTCGTGTCGATCGGCCCCGAGAAACTCGCGGTGAAATCCGCGGATTCCGTCGCCGTGACTTCCTCGAG
>JBIIBI010000113.1:0-3912 GCA_044239485.1 Microbacteriaceae bacterium
GGTCCTAGCGGTCGCGCCAGGGAAACGGTCGCCAGACGACGACCTGGTTGGATTTTTGTGAGCGGGTACCGGCTCGAAGCGAGACGACCTCGCCGCCCTTGCCGGCAGCGAATACTCGGCTTCCCGGACGCGCGATCATCGCGTCGGCGAGGAGCGATTCGAGTTCGCGAACACGCTGATTCAGGTCGGTAACGGTGTTTTCGAGTTCGAGGATTCGACGAATCCCCTCGAGGTTGAGTCCTTCGTTTGAGAGGCGCTGTACCTCGCGCAACTGGACGATGTCCCGCATCGAATACCGACGGGTACGGCCCGCGGTCCGCCCGGGTGATACCAACCCGAGTCGGTCGTACTGACGAAGGGTCTGCGGGTGCATCGCCGCGAGTTCCGCCGCGTGAGCGATGGAGAAAATCGGGTCGTCTTCTGTGAACACGGTTCCCCCTACAGGCTTGCCTTGCCATAAAGCGACTCACGCGGACTGTGAACGTCATTGAGCGTCTTGAATTCCTCGACGAGTTTCTTGGTCTTGTCCGAGATCAAGTCGGGCGTGACAATAAGAATCGTTGCGAGGAGGTCGCCGCGCTTTCCCTTTACCTTCACGCCGCGCTCGCGAACGCGCAGTACGCGGCCACTCGGAGTGTTCGCTGGGACCTTGACCTTAACCCTGTCGCCCTCGAGAGTCGGGACCTCGATCGTCGCCCCCAGGATCGCTTCGGGAATCGTGATCGGAATATCGACGCGCAGATTGTCGCCATCACGATCGAAAACCGGATGGTCACGAACCGTGACGGTGATGACGAGGTCACCGGAGGCGCCGCCCGTCATCGATTGTTCACCTTTGTCGCGCACACGAATCTTTTGTTTGTCGTTCACGCCAGCGGGGATTGCGATTTGGAGGGGCTTTGCGCCTCGAAGATCGAGACTGACCTCGCCTCCCTGAATCGCGGTGCGGAAATCGATTGTGATGTTCGCCGTGAGGTCGGCGCCCTTTCGGGCGCTGGGGCGCTGCTGGCCGGTGAATCCGCCTGCACCACCACCGAACATTCCCCCGAAGATGTCCTCTGGGCTCTGTTGGAATCGGGTTCGACCGCCGCCGCCAAAGATGTTTCCGAACACGTCGTCAAAGCCGCCAGGGCCGTTGCCGCCCGACGTAAATCGAGCACCGCCGCCCATCGCACGGATCTGGTCGTATTCCTGCCGCGACGCCGAATCAGCCAACACGGTGTACGCCTCGCTGATTTCCTTGAATCGCGCCTCGGCCTTTGCATCGCCGGGGTTCGAATCGGGGTGGAACTGGCGGGCCAGCTTTCGGTACACCTTCTTCAGTTCCGCATCCGACACGTCCTTCGAGACGCCGAGAACGGCATAAAAGTCCTTGTCGAACCAGTCTTGGCTTGCCATGGCGTCTCCCTTCGACTACTCGGCCGGTGCGGCGACCGCGACCTTGGCCGGTCGAATCAATCGGTCACCGAGTGTGTATCCCACCTCAACGACGTCAGCAACGGTCTCGCTGGTTGCGCCCTCGGTGGGAAGTTTCACGATTGCTTCGTGACGGTTCGGGTCGAACGCTTCGCCGACCTCGCCAACCGACGCAAGCCCGAATCGGCCGAAGCCAGTGCGGATTTTTTGCGCCACGATTTCGAGCGGGCTGCCGGCCAGATCTCCGTGTGACTCGGCGCGATTGAGATCGTCCATCGCGGGAAGAACGGCGCGAATCACTTCGGCGATGACGGCGTCGCGGTTCGCAGCGCGATCGCGTTCGACGCGATTGCGGAAATTCGCGAGTTCGGCTTCTGCACGAGCGGCGCGGTCGCGGTATTCCTCGACCAGGTTCCGTTCGACCTCGCCGAGCATTGATTCGAGGAGTTCCTCGGCGTTCTGTTCAGCCGCTTCGTCCGCGAGGCTGGGTTCCCCCGCCTCCTCGGTCGATTCCTCGGAGGAGTCCTCGGCCGGTTCGGTGGGGGGAACCTGCTCGTCGTTGTTCTGTTCGTTGTCCGACATGGCTATTTCGACGAGTCCTTGTCGTCTTTGGCTTCTTTGTCTTCCTCGTCATCGACAACCTCGGCGTCGATAATGTCCTCGTCGTCCTTGGTCGACTCGGGGGCCTCGTCACCTGCGGCATCACCCTGGTTCGCATAGATCGCGTCCCCGAGCTTGCCCTGGCTGGCTTGGAGTCGTTCAACCGCAGCGTCCACAGCGGCGTCATCGGTTCCGGCAAGCGCCGTCTTGAGTGCGTCGACATCGGCACGGACCTCGGACTTGACGTCGTCGGGGAGCTTGTCGTCGTTCTCTTCGAGCAGTTTCTCGACCGAGTACGCCATCTGTTCGGCGACATTGCGTTTTTCGGCCGTCTCGCGACGGGCGTGGTCCTCGGCGGCATGTTCTTCCGCTTCGCGAACCATGCGCTCGATGTCGTCCTTCGAGAGCGAGGAACCGCCGGTGATCGTCATCGACTGTTCCTTGTTCGTTCCCTTGTCCTTGGCGGACACGTGAACGATTCCGTTGGCATCGATGTCGAAGGTCACCTCGACCTGCGGCACTCCACGGGGTGCTGGGGCAATTCCGGTCAGTTCGAAGTTGCCGAGCGACTTGTTGTCGCGTGTGAAGTCGCGCTCTCCCTGGAAGACCTGAATCGACACGGACGGCTGGTTGTCGTCGGCGGTCGTGAAGGTTTCCGAGCGCTTGGTCGGGATGGCCGTGTTGCGCTCGATGAGCTTGGTCATGATTCCGCCCTTGGTCTCGATTCCGAGGCTCAGCGGGGTGACGTCGATGAGAAGGACGTCCTTGCGCTCTCCCATGAGAACACCGGCCTGGAGCGACGCGCCTACTGCGACGACCTCGTCCGGGTTGACGCCCTTGTTCGCATCCTTGCCCGCGAGTTTCTTCACGAGTTCGGCGACAGCGGGCATACGCGTCGATCCACCGACGAGAACGATGTGGTCAATCTCGGAAACCTTGATTTTGGCTTCTTTGATGACGTCCTGGAACGGTTTCGCCGTGCGCTGCAGCAGGTCGGCCGTCAGTTCTTCGAACTTGGCGCGAGTGATGGTCTCGTCGAGGTTGGCCGGGCCGTTCTCGGTGAGGGACAGGTACGGAAGCTGCACGGATGCGCTCATCGAGGACGAGAGCTCCTTCTTGGCCTGTTCGGCCGCTTCCTTGAGACGCTGTTTGGCGATCTTGTCTCCCGACACGTCAACACCGGTCGTTTCTTTGAACTGCTTGGCGAGGTAATCGACGATTCGAGCGTCCCAGTCGTCACCACCGAGACGGTTATCACCGGCGGTCGCGCGAACCTGGATCGTGCTGAAGTCGTCGTCCTTGCCCACTTCGAGGAGGGACACGTCGAACGTTCCACCACCGAGGTCGAAGACGAGGATGAGCTCGTCTTCCTTACCCTTGTCGAGACCGTACGCGAGCGCAGCGGCGGTGGGCTCGTTGATGATGCGAAGGACGTTCAGTCCGGCAATCTCGCCGGCTTCTTTCGTCGCCTGGCGCTCAGCGTCGTTGAAGTACGCAGGGACAGTGATGACCGCATCGGTCACTTTGTCACCGAGATAGGTCTCGGCGTCGCGCTTCAGTTTCCCGAGGATTCGAGCCGAGATTTCCTGCGCGGTGTACTTCTTGTCGTCGACGTCCTGCGTCCACGTGGTTCCCATGTGGCGCTTGACGGATGCGATGGTGCGGTCGACGTTGGTTACGGCTTGGCGCTTCGCGGTTTCACCGACGAGCACCTCGCCGTCCTTGGTGAACGCGACGATCGACGGAGTCGTGCGGAAGCCTTCCGCGTTGGCGATGACGGTGGGTTCTCCACCTTCGAGGACCGCGACGACCGAGTTGGTCGTTCCGAGGTCGATTCCAACAGCTCGTGCCATTGTGTCTTTCCTTCCCGCCGTTGCCGGCGATATTTCGGTTTGG
>JBIIBI010000114.1:0-3875 GCA_044239485.1 Microbacteriaceae bacterium
AAAGAAGGCCCCCGCTCGGCAATCGCCGAAATGACCGAAATCAAGACCGTGATCATGCACGGAACTCCCTGGACAAACAACTAAGGACACCACGTGGCACACGCACGAAAAACCATTCGACTGACCGTCGCCCAAGCGCTCGTCAAATACATCGCGGCGCAGTATTCGGTTGCTGACGGCGTTCGCGAGCGGTTCATTCCCGCTGCGTTCGGAATCTTCGGACACGGGAACGTCGCGGGACTCGGGCAGGCGCTCGACGAGTTCAACGACGAACTCCCCTTCATTCAGGGCCGAAACGAGCAGGCTCTCGCCCACGCCGCGATTGCCTTCGCCAAAGCGAAGCGTCGTCGCCAGGCGCTGGCGGTCACCGCGTCGATTGGACCCGGTGCGTTGAACATGGTGACGGCCGCGGGGCTCGCGACGGTCAACCGACTCCCCGTCCTGTTGCTGCCAGGAGACACCTACGCCACACGCCGCCAGGGTCCCGTTCTGCAACAGATCGAAGACCCCAGCGCACCCGACATCACGGCGAACGACGCGTTCCGACCCGTCTCGCGTTTCTTTGACCGCATCACGCGCCCCGAGCAACTTTTGACGGCTCTTCCGCAGGCATTCCGCGTTCTCGCGAATCCCGTCGAAACCGGCGCCGTAGTTATCGCCCTTCCGCAGGACATCCAGTCGCACGCTCACGACTACCCTGCCGAGTTCTTCGAGCCCCACGACTGGAAGATTCGCCGCCCAGAACCCGAGCACGACGACGTACGCGCGGTCGCGGAAATTCTGCGCTCGGCAACCAAACCGCTCATCATCGCCGGTGGTGGTGTCATTTATTCCGACGCGACGGCGGAACTCGAAGCGCTGGCGAACGCGACGGGCATTCCCGTCGCCGAGACGTTCGGTGGCAAGGGAGCAATCCAGAACCCCGGCCCGTGGCACGTCTGGGGAATCGGTCTCGAGGGTTCGCCCGAAACGAACCGACTCGTCGAGCAAGCGGACGTGATTCTGCACGTCGGCACACGCTTGACCGACTTTGCGACCGCGTCGCAGTCATTGTTCCAGAACCCCAGCGTTCGGTTCGTGAGCCTCAACGTCAGCGAATTTGATGGAGTCAAGCAGGGGGCTGCAACGATTGTCGCGGACGCCAAGGTCGGGCTCTCTGCGCTGACCGCCGAAGTGGCGGGCTATCGGGTGCCGCCGGAGTGGACGGCGGAAATCGCTGAACGTCAGTCGCGCTGGGTCGCGATGCGCGCCGCCGCGATCGACCCCGATGTGTTGTTCCCGAAGACCGCGGAACACGACCCCGACGGAACCGACGCGATCATCACGCAGGGTCAGATGCTCGGAGTCATGCAAGAGCACGCCCGCGCCGGCGACATCCTCATCGCGGGCGCCGGGGGTCCTCCCGGTGACGTCCAAAAGGTGTGGGACGCGACGAACGGTCGCTTCGCTCATCTCGAGTTCGGTTTCTCGTGCATGGGGTACGAACTGCCCGCCGCGATCGGGGTTCGATTCGCCGAGCCCGACCCAGCTCATCGCGTCATGACGTTCATCGGAGACGGAACGTTCCTCATGGCGCCGACCGAACTCGTCACCGCGGCTCAAGAAGGCCTCCCGCTGACAATCGTCATCTCTGAGAACCACGGTTACCAGGTCATCCGACGCCTCCAGATGTGGCGAGTCGGCCACCACTACGGCAACGAGTTCCGCTATCGCGACCCCGCCAAGAACGTCGTCAACCAGGTCGAATCGAAGAACAGCGCTGGTCGCCTCGAGGGCGGATACCTCGACGTCGACCTCGTGTCGGTCGCACGCGGACTGGGCGCACACGCGCTTCGGGTTCGGACCGCCGACGAGTTCCGTGCCGCGCTCAACGACACTCGGGATAACCCCGGTCCTGTCGTCATCGTCGTCGCCACCATCCCCCACGCCAACCTGCCAGCGTCCGAGGTCTGGTGGGATGTGGCTCCCGCCGAGGTGTCGGACCAGCCGTGGCTCACCGCCGTTCGCGAGGACTACAAGGCCGGGCTCGCCAACCAGCGTTGGCACGGTTAAGCACATGACGACACCACTGAACTACGGCCGACTTCGCGAGCGCCTGCACGGGCCCGACGTCACGGTGGGCATTTTCGCGGGACTGGGCTCTGTCCTCGCCGCCGAGGTGGCCGCGGCGAGCGGTGTCGACTGGGTACTCGTGGATTGCGAACACGGCGCAGCCGGCGACGACATCGTGTCACCGATTGTCGCCGCGACCGGCGCATACGGGGTACCGACTCTGGTCCGGGCGGAATCCGGCGAGCGAATCCGAATCGGTCGGGCGCTGGACGCGGGGGCTGCCGGAGTCATGATTCCCCGCCTGACGACCGCCGATGAGGTTCGCGCCGCCGTCAGCCACTTCTTTTACCCGCCGCGCGGAGACCGCGGTGTCGCCACCTACAACCGCGCGAACCAGTGGGGAGCCGAGATCTCGGCACTCGACGGCGCGGTGCACGCGTGCGCGATGATTCAAATCGAGACCCGCGGTGCGCTCGCTGACGTCGACGAGATTGCGTCGATTGACGGTGTCGACATGCTCTTCGTCGGTCCGCTCGACCTCAGTTATTCGCTCGGGGTCCCTCGGCAGTACGACCACCCCGACTTCCTCGCCGCGCTAGATTCGGTGCTCGCCGCGACGAACCGCGCCGGAATCGCGGCCGGCATCCTCGCGCCCGACTCCGAGGCCGCACAGCGGCACATCGACCGAGGCTTTCGCTTCATCGCCGTGTCGTCGGACTCAGTCCTCTTGTCCGCCGCGATTCGCCAGAACGTCACCGCCCTGAAAGGAAACACCCCATGACCGCCTCCCCCCGCACCGAAATTGGCGTCGGACTCATCAGTGTGGGTTGGATGGGCAAGGTCCACAGTCGCGCGTACAGCGCGCTTCCGGTCGTGTATCCCGAGTTGGGCATCGTCCCCAAGCTCATCATCGCTGCGGACACCGAGCCGTCGCGCGCCGAATATGCCAAGGATGTCCTCGGGTATGCCGAATCAACCCTCGACTATCACGAGGTGCTCGCTCACCCCGATGTCGACGTCGTGTCGATCTGCGCCCCGAACTTCCTCCACGCCGAAATCGGAATCGCCGCGGCGAAAGCGGGCAAAGCGTTCTGGATTGAAAAACCCGTCGGTCGAGGTGTGGACGAGACGCGCGCAGTCGAAGCGGCCGCGAACGAAGCCGGAGTCGTCTCGAGCATCGGGTTCAACTACCGGCACGCGCCCGCTATCGAAAAGGCCAAGCAGATGATTGCGGACGGCATGCTCGGTCGCATCACCAACATTCGTGGAACCTTCTTTGCCGACTATTCCTCCGAGCCGAACGGCGCCCTGTCGTGGCGGTTCACCCGCGCTCTCGCGGGAAGCGGGGTTCTGGGTGACCTGATGGGACACCTCGTCGACCTCATGCAGTACATCGTCGGGCCAATCTCTGATGTCTCTGCACTCACGTCGACGATTCACGCTCAGCGTCCGATTCAACAGATGGGCACGGGCACTCATTTCGATGTCATCGAAGGAGGCGAGCTGGGCGACGTCGAGAACGAGGACTACGCCGCGATGCTCGTTCGTTTCGCGGGAAACGCGGTTGCGGCGGGTGCGGTCGGAACTCTCGAGGCGTCCCGTGTCGCGGTTGGACCGCGCGCGTCGTACAACATTGAGATATACGGAACCGAGGGTTCGCTCAAGTGGGACTTCGAACGCTTGAACGAGTTCGATGTGGCAATCGGTCGCTCGGGAGAGCTACTCGGGTACCAGCGAGTGATGACGGGGTTGCCCTTCGGTGATTTCGCACACTTCCAGCCCGGTCCCGGCATGGGTCTCGGGTTCGACGACCTCAAGATCAT
>JBIIBI010000148.1:0-3038 GCA_044239485.1 Microbacteriaceae bacterium
AGTCGAACAAGAGCCTTGGACGATCGGACAACACCGCCACAGGAGAGTCGCTCCCCATCGCTCCGAGGGGTTCCGCGCCCGATTGCGCCATCGGCATGATGAGGACGCGAACTTCTTCTTCGGTGTATCCGAAGGTCCGTTGACGTCGCTGAACAGAGGGAGCCGTGTGGATGATGTGTTCGCGCCAGGGAAGTTCTTCGAGCGCAATCGCGTTGTCTCGGGACCATTCGCCCCACGGACCACTCGACGCGATGGAGTCCTTGATTTCGTCGTCTTCGATGATTCGCCCGTTGACCGTGTCGACGATGAACATGCGACCCGGCTGAAGGCGACCCTTGCGGACGACCTTGCTCGGTTCGACGTTGAAGACACCAATCTCTGATGCCATGACCACGAGTCCGTCGTCCGTCACCACGAAGCGTCCTGGTCGCAGACCATTGCGATCGAGTGTCGCGCCAGCAATCGCGCCGTCCGAGAACGCGAGGGCCGCGGGTCCGTCCCAGGGCTCCATCAGCGAGGCGTGATAGCGATAAAAGTCTCGGCGCGTTGGATCCATCGCCGTATCGTTTTCCCAGGCTTCCGGAACCATCATCATGATCGCGTGAGGCAACGTCCGCCCAGCAAGTTCGAGAAGTTCGACTACTTCGTCGAACGACGCAGAGTCGCTCGCGCCGTCGGTCACGATGGGGAAAAGCGAAGTCAGGTCGCCGAGCAGATCGGACGAGAGTTGCGACTGGCGAGCCCGCATCCAGTTTCGATTTGCGTTGATCGTGTTGATTTCGCCGTTGTGGGCGATGTATCGGAAGGGTTGCGCGAGAGACCACGATGGGAATGTGTTTGTCGAGAAGCGCGAATGAACCAGAGCGAGAGCAGATTCGACCCGATCGTCCGAGAGGTCGGGGAAAAACGGCTCGAGTTGGAGCGTCGTGACCATTCCCTTGTAGACAATGGTTCGGCTTGAGAGAGAAGGAAAATACGTTCCCAACTCGCGCTCGGCCCGCTTACGGAGTCGAAAGGTCTTTCGGTCGAGCTCAATCCCCGATGCTGTCCCAGCAACGTCCGCGACGAACAACTGTTCAAAGGCGGGGATAACGTCGCGCGCGAGACTACCGAGGTGTGTTGGGTCTGTTGGCACTTCGCGCCAACCCAAAACCGAGAGACCCTCGCTCGTTGCGATTTCCTCGATACGAGCCTTTTCCGACGCCCTCTCCCCTGTGTCCAGCGGAAGGAACGCCAAACCCGCCGCGTAGAAACCCTGATTGGGCAACGTGAACGGAAGCATCGATCGGAAAAAGCGATCCGGAATCTGAATTTGAATCCCCGCACCGTCTCCGGTTCCGGCGTCCGAGCCGACGGCACCTCGGTGCTCGAGGTTCCGCAGACACGACAGCGCGGTGGCAATGATGTCGTGGCCAACCGAGCCACGAGTTGTGGCCACCATTGCGAATCCGCACGAGTCTTTCTCGTGCGCCGGATCGTAAAGCCCAGTTCGCGCGGGAACGGCGCTGAAACGGTCAAACGGGTTCGCCACAGTTCAACGTCCTTCCTGGAATCAGGGACGACGTTGGCCCACGGTCAACAAACGGAAAGCAGAATACTCAACGAGAGGAGCTTGTGGCGCCCGGTTTCTTTGCGGTGGACTCGGCTTCGACGGCGAGTTCCTCCGCGGTGTAGGTGTTGTTCGATTCTAGCCCTGTTTGCGAGTCGGGACCTCGACCGGCAACGTAAGCACCGGCTTCGAAGCCAGGGTGCCTCCGTGCTTGCACGAGGAATATCACTATGCCGAGCAACACTGCAGCGAACGCTCCCCAAACGTTGACGCGAACACCGAGGAACGACTCGCTTGGGTCGAGTCGAATGGTTTCGATTGCCATTCGTCCGATTCCGTACCACACCAGATAGACCGCGAAGTTTCGACCCCATTGCAGAGAGAATCGACGTCCGGCCCAGATAATGACGGCGGCACCGAGCAGATTCCAGATCGCTTCGTAAAGGAATGTTGGGTGGAACAGTGTTCCCGCAGGCAATCCGAGCGGATACGCCGGATTCAGCGGGTCAATTTCGAGTCCCCAGGGAAGGTCGGTTGGCCCGCCGTACAGCTCTTGATTGAAGTAGTTTCCGAATCGTCCAATAGCCTGCGCGATGATGAGTCCCGGAGCAATGGCGTCAAGCAACGCGGTGAATCGCAGCCCGCTTACGCGACAGCCGATCCAGCCTCCGACGGCACCGAGAATGAGTGCGCCGAAAATCGCGAGACCGCCCTCCCAGACGTAAAACACGCGCATGATGTCTTGACCGGCGAAGTAGTCGGCGGGGTGTGTGAGGACGTGGTAGGCGCGACCGCCGATGATTCCGAGCGGGATGGCGAACAGGGAGATGTCGAGAATCAGCCACGACTCAACCCCGCGCGCGACGAGTCGCCGATTCGTCACGATGAGTCCTACGACGATGCCCAGCAGGATACACAGGGCGTAGGCGTGAACTGTCAGATCGAATGTGGCCCATGTCGCACCGATTTCGCGAAGCCATGCACCGAGGTTGAATGAACGCCACTCAGGAGGCGGGGAAGGAATGCTTGCGAGAATCATGGACGTCCTTTCGACACGTTCAGCCTAATCTTGGTGCGCGGAGAGTCCCGCCACGAGTTCAGTCGTGACCCGCGCGACTCCAGCCGTTCCTTCGTCGGTGAGTGCCGAAACCAGATAAGAACCGACGATTGCACCGGAAGCGTACCCTGTGACGTTGCGAACGTGTTCGTCCGTCGAGATACCGACGCCTACGCACACGTGGGTCGCGCCAAGACCGATGAGACGGCCCACCAGGGTTCGCGCCGCGACGTCGACATCGGCACGAGCACCGGTGATTCCCATCGTCGACACCGCGTACACAAAACCACGGGAATGAGCAATCGTCGATGAGAGTCGATCATCCGTCGATGAGGGCGCAGCGAGGAAAACACGATCCAGACCATGCTTGTCCGAAACCGCAAGCCACTCGGCAGCTTCGTCGGGGATGAGGTCGGGTGTGATGAGCCCGAC
>JBIIBI010000116.1:0-3807 GCA_044239485.1 Microbacteriaceae bacterium
GGCGAATTCCTTGCCCTTGGCTTCTTTTGCAACTTGAATGTCGCGCTGGTTCGCCTGGGCTAACAGGTCTTCGATGTGCGCCGAGGTTTCGGGCAGTGCGTCGAGGATGAATTCGAGTGACGGTGTCAGTCGTGCGGTGATGTTGCGTCCAACCTCGGATCGCAACATCCCCGTCGCTGACTTCAATGCGTCCCACGAGTTCTGTCGTTCTTCGTCCGTGCCATAGACCGTGAAAAAGACAGTCGCATGCTGCAGGTCGCCCGTCACGCGCACATCGGTGATCGTGACGAAACCGAGTCGGTCGTCACGAAGGCCTTTGTCGAGGCGGCGCGCAACAATTTCCTTGATGCGTTCCGCCATCTTGCGAGCGCGGTCAGGGGCAGACATTAGGCGCGAATCTTCTCTTTCATTTCGATTGTCTCGATCTCGTCACCGATTTGAATGTCGTTGTACTTGCCCAAACCGATTCCACACTCGAAGTCGGTCTTGACCTCTGAGGCATCGTCCTTGAATCGCTTGAGTGACTCGATAGCAAGACCATCGGCGATGACAACACCCTCGCGGATAACGCGTGCCTTGGAGTTTCGCGTGATCGTTCCCGAGCGCACGATACAGCCGGCGACGTTTCCGAACTTGCTCGAACGGAACACCTCGCGGATTTCGGCGACACCGCTTTGGATCTCTTCGAATTCCGGCTTGAGCATTCCCTTGAGCGACTGTTCGATCTCGTCGATCGCGTTGTAGATGACGTTGTAGAAACGAACGTCGACGCCTTCACGCTGTGCACGCTCGCGCGCCTTCGTGTCGGGACGAACGTTGAATCCGACGACAATCGCGTTGTCGATGGTGGCGAGGTTGATGTCGCTCTCGGTAATCGCACCGACTCCGCGGTGGATGATGCGGAGGGTGACGGAATCGTCGACCTCGATCTTAAGCAGCGATTCTTCGAGCGCCTCGACGGCACCCGACACATCACCCTTGAGGATGAGGTTGAGCGCTTGCACCTTGCCGTCTTCGAGGGCCTTCGAGAAGTCCTCGAGCGAGATGCGCTTGCGAGCCTTGGCCAGCAGAGCGTTGCGCTCGGCGGCTTCACGCTTTTCGGCGATCTGACGAGCGGTGCGGTCGTCGTCGGTCACGATGAACGAGTCGCCCGCGCGCGGGACACTCGACAGACCCTGGACCTGAACCGGACGAGACGGGTACGCCTCGTCGATCTTGTCGCCGTGCTCGTCGACCATCGCGCGAACGCGACCGTAGGCGGTTCCAGCGACGATAGCGTCTCCGACGCGCAGCGTTCCCGACTGGATGAGAACCGTCGCAACGGCTCCGCGTCCCTTGTCGAGCTTCGCTTCGATCGCGATACCGCGAGCGTCCTTGTTCGGGTTCGCGACGAGGTCAAGACCGGCGTCGGCGGTGAGCAGGACTGCGTCGAGAAGGTCGTTGACGCCGTCACCCGTGAGGGCCGAGACATCGACGAAGATAGTGTTTCCGCCGTATTCCTCGGTCACGAGTCCGTACTCGGTCAACTGCTGGCGGACCTTCGCGGGGTTTGCGCCTTCTTTATCAATCTTGTTGACCGCGACCACAATCGGAACGTTCGCGGCCTGAGCGTGGTTGAGCGCCTCGATGGTCTGGGGCATGATGCCGTCATCCGCCGCGACCACGAGAATCGCGATGTCGGTGACCTGAGCACCACGAGCACGCATGGCCGTAAACGCCTCGTGTCCGGGGGTGTCAATGAAGGTGATGGCACGTTCGAAACTATCGTGCTCGGTCCACACCTGGTAGGCACCGATGGCTTGGGTGATTCCACCGGCCTCGCCCGCGGCGACATCGGCGCGACGAATCGCATCGAGAAGGCGGGTCTTACCGTGGTCGACGTGTCCCATGACCGTGACAACCGGCGGACGGATGACGAGGTCGTTCTCGTCCTCTTCCGCGTCAAGGTCGATGTTGAACGAGTCGAGGATTTCCTTGTCCTCGTCCTCAGGGCTCACGATCTCGATCTTGTAACCGAGTTCCGCACCCAGAACCTCGAACGTTCCGGCGTCGAGCGACTCGGTCGCCGTCGCCATCTCGCCGAGCTGGAACAGAACCGTGACGAGGTTGCCGGGGGGAACCGGGAAGCCCGACATCGTCTCGATCTTGTCGGCGAAGTCGTTGATCGACGACCCTTGACGCAGACGGATGACGGTCGAGCCGTCACCGCGGGGAATCTTGACGCCGCCGAGACTCGGGGCCTCGCGCATTTCAAACTCTTGGCGCTTCGTGCGCTTGGACTTGCGCGCCTTGGACTTGCCGCCACCGCGACCGAACGCACCCGCGGTGTTTCCACCGCGACCGCGACCACCCGGGCCGCCGCCTGGACGGCTGGGTCCTCCACCGGGGCTACCCGGAGCTGCACCGGCACCCGCGGGGCGGAAACCGCCCTGGCTGCCGGGAGGACGACCGGGTCCGCCCGTGCGCTGCTGGAACGGCGCGTTGGGACGACCACCGGGACGTGCGACTGGGCCACCAGCAGCGTCCGAACCGGGACGCGGGGCGCCCTGTCGAGGCATGAACGGGTTGTTGCCTGCTGGGCGAACCGGGCGAGGCATCGCGGGAGCAGGCATGAAGGGATTGTTGCCACCGGGGCGGGGCATCGACGGGGCGGCAGGGGCTTCGCCGTCGAGTCCGGGTGCGGGTGTTGCGGCGACGGGTGGCTTCCCGCCCGCCTTCGCTGCTTCATCGGCCGACGGAATGTCGGGAAGATCAACCTGCGCGGTCGAACGCGCGCGGGTCGCAGGCTTTTTGGCAGGCGCAGGTGCGACGTCCTGCTTGGTCAGGCCATCGGCGGTGAACGCCTCACGAAGCTTGCGGGCGACGGGCGGTTCGATCGTCGATGACGACGACTTGACGAACTCGCCGAGCGTACCCAGCTTCTCGATGACCTGCTTGCTTTCGATGCCGAACTCTGCGGCAATCTCGTGCACGCGTGGTTTTCCAGCCACAATTCTCCTGTCCGAGGCGTACCCGGAACAGGGCACGCCACTACTGCGTTACGGAACTCATTTCGAGCCGCTCATTAGTGGTCCATCAGCCTTCAACCTTTTCTGTGGTGATGTGGGCAAGTAGCCCGCCTGAATCGAAAGGTCCCGAGCGACGAAATGACCGAGAGAGACCGCCCCGCGAAATCGCGCTGTTCACGCAATCTGTTGTCGGGTGGACCCATGCGCCACGACCGGGGGCCGTTGCCGACGAATCGACCACAACCGTGTTCCCAGCCAGCACAACCCTCGTGAGAAGGTCTCGTTCATCGCGCGAGCGACAACCGATGCAGGTTCTGACAGGTTTCATTCTACCCTGCGGTTACAGCAACTCGTCCATCAGGGCGTCACTCTTCACGTCGATCTTGGCGCGGGTCAACATCGCCGCCAGACGAGCGTTCTGCCCGTCCTTACCGATCGCCAGAGACAACTGGTATTCCGGCACGAACGCGCGAACGGCGTTGATGCTCGCGTCGACCAGGACCGCCTTGGTGACTTTCGCGGGGCTCAGGGCGTGAGCGACGAATTCCGCGATGTCAGGCGAGTAGTCGACGATGTCGATCTTTTCGTCACCCAATTCCTTGGACACGTTGCGAACGCGCGCGCCGAGCTCGCCGATGAACGCGCCCTTGGCGTTGAAACCGGGCTCGGTCGAGAACACGGCGATCTTGGTGCGGTGGCCCTGGTGGCGCGAAATCGCGGCGACCTTGACGAGTCCCTGGCCTATTTCCGGAACCTCGAGTTCGAACAAGCGACGCACGAGGTCGGGGTGGTGGCGGCT
>JBIIBI010000117.1:0-3803 GCA_044239485.1 Microbacteriaceae bacterium
ACTGTCTGATCGGAATGAATGCGACGGTGTTGTCCGGCGCGGTCATCGGAAACGAATCACTCATCGCGGCCGGTTCCGTCGTCCTCGAAGGAACAGTCATCCCACCGAGATCACTTGTGGCGGGAGTCCCCGGCAAAGTGCGTCGTGAACTCACCGACGCCGAGGTCGAGGACATTCGCCGAAACGGTATCCACTACCGCGAACTCAGCGCCCTGCACTCGCTCGAAGACTAGTCTGGAGGGGTTATGGCCGTCTTTGGAAACCTCTCCGAGAAACTCACTTCTGCGCTGTCGAGCCTTCGGACGAAGGGGAAACTCAGCGCAACCGACGTGGATGGCACCGTCCGCGAGATCCGCCGAGCACTGCTCGATGCCGACGTGTCGCTCGAGGTCGTCAAATCGTTTACGGGCAAAATTCGGGATCGTGCGATGTCGGACGACGTCAATAAAGCGCTCAACCCGGCACAGCAGGTCGTTCAAATTGTCAACGAGGAACTCGTCGAGATTCTCGGTGGCGCTCAGGCACAACTGACCTTCGCCAAGACCCCTCCGACTGTCATCATGCTCGCGGGGCTGCAGGGTTCCGGAAAGACGACGTTCGCGGGGAAGCTCGCCAAGTACCTCAAGGCGCAGGGGCACACCCCCGTTCTCGTCGCGTGTGACCTCCAACGCCCTAACGCGGTGACGCAGTTGACGGTTGTCGCGGAACAGGCAGGCGTTCAGATTTTCGCTCCCGAGCCGGGAAATGGTAAGGGAAACCCCGTCGCCGTCGCCAAAAACGGCGTGAAGTTCGCCAAGCAAAAGCTTTACGACACCGTCATCATCGACACCGCGGGACGACTCGGCGTCGACGAGGACCTCATGCGCGAAGCCCGAGCGGTCCGCGACGCGACCGACCCCGACGAGGTCCTGTTCGTTCTCGACGCGATGATCGGACAGGACGCGGTCATCACGGCCAAGGCGTTCCAAGACGGTGTCGACTTCACGGGAGTCGTTCTGACCAAGCTCGACGGCGACGCTCGCGGTGGTGCTGCACTGTCGGTTCGCGGTTTGACGGATCGGCCCATCGTCTTCGCCTCTACCGGCGAAAGCCTCGACGCACTGGAGCCCTTCTATCCCGATCGAATGGCGAGTCGAATTCTTGACCTCGGTGACATCCTCACGCTCATCGAACAGGCGCAAAAAAACTTCGACGAAGAAGACGCGAACAAGGTCGCCGAAAAGATTCAGTCGAACATGTTCACCCTTCAGGACTTCCTCGAACAGTTACAACAGGTTCGCAAGATGGGGTCGATGAAGGGTCTCCTCGGCATGATGCCCGGAGCGGGCAAGATGCGCGAACAGATTGACAACTTCGACGAGAAAGACATCGACCGCACGGAAGCCATCATCCGTTCGATGACGCCCTCTGAACGAGAGAACCCCAAGGTACTCAACGGTTCGCGCCGACTTCGCATCGCGAAGGGTTCGGGGATGACCGTCACGGACGTGAACCAACTCGTCATCCGTTTCGAATCCGCCGCCAAGATGATGAAGACGGTCGCCAAGGGCGGCACCCCGAACATCCCCGGCATAGGACCGGTTCCAGGGCCACGTCCCAAGGGGAAAGCGATCACCGCCAAGAAGAGCTCACGTTCGGGAAACCCCGCCAAGCGCGCGGCCGAGAACGCGGCGATTCAGGCGGCTCCTGCCGGCGGTGGAAACAGTTTCGGTCTCGGTGCTGAACCCACCCCCGAGACCAACGACAAAGACATGGAGACCATGCGTCGCCTTCTCGAACGCGGCGGTCTGTGAGTACCGACCGAATTCCGCTGAAGGTTCTCTTTGCCATAATCGGAACCGTCCTCGCGTGGTCCAGCGCGTTCGTCGTCATTCGCGCTGTGCTACCGGTCTTTGAGCCGGGAGAACTTGCGTTCCTCCGTCAACTCGTGGCCGTCCCATTGCTGGCGGTGTGGATGATCGGGCAGAAGTGGCTCTGGCCGACGGTTCGCGAGTGGGCTCTTATCGCGATTTTCGGCCTCACCTGGTTTTCGATTTACATCGTCGCGCTCAACACCGCGGAACAAACAATCGATGCGGGCACAGCGTCGTTTGTCGTCAACATCGGGCCGTTGCTCATCGCCGTTGGAGCGTTTATGTTCCTCGGCGAGAAACTCTCTCGAAATCTCATCCCCGGCGCTCTCATCGCTTTGGCCGGTGTCGGTCTGATTGCGTGGGGCACGTCGTCGAGCGATCGAGTGGATCTTGTCGGAGTGCTGTGGGCGCTCGTTGCCACGGTGACCTACGCTGTCGGAGTCCTCACTCAAAAGCCCGCACTGAAACGCTTGTCGTCGAACCAAGTGACGTTACTGGGTGCCGCAATCGCGCTGATTCCGCTGTTCTGGTGGGCGCCGGAAGCCTTTACCACTGTGCAGAGCGCTCCGATCGACGCAATCGTGGGAGCGGTCTGGCTCGGCGCGATTCCGACCGCACTGGGCTTCGGGCTCTGGGGATATGCGCTCAAGAGAATGCCGGCCGGGCGCCTTGGCGTATCGACCTACGTGGTCCCGCCGCTCGTGATTGTTGAGTCCGCGATCCTGCTCGGTGAATGGCCGCACCCCATTGCGATCGTCGGTGGGCTCATCGCCCTGGCGGGCGTGTGGTGGTCGCGCCGCTCGTGATTGGCTAACTCGAGGTTTTTCTGGCAGACTAAACACTTGTGTCCATCTCGTAGGACCCTCTAACCCTGCGAAATGGCGTCCTGCTTCCGCATTCGAGCAACCCCACGCTTGAACCGCGGTGCGTCATCGCAAACTAATCTGGAGAATCGTGGCTGTCAAAATCCGCCTCAAGCGCATGGGAAAAATCCATTCGCCTTACTACCGCATCGTCGTCGCTGATTCGCGCACCAAGCGCGATGGACGTTCGATTGAAGAAATCGGCAAGTACCACCCGACCGAGAACCCGTCGCTCATGGAAATCAATTCCGAGCGTGCGCAGTACTGGTTGTCGGTTGGCGCTCAGCCGAGCCCGCAGGTTCTCGTCATCCTCAAGCTCTCGGGTGACTGGGGCAAGTTCAAGGGTGACAAGTCCGCCAAGAACATGATCGTCACGAAGGACGCCAAGACCGTATTCGCCGAGGACTCCTCGAAGAAGTCGGTTATCCGTCCCCGCGTCGAAAAGAAGGTCGAAGAAGTTGCTCCGGCTGCCGCCGAGGTTGTCGAAGCGGCAACTGAAGCTCCCGAAGCAGTGACCGAGGTTGTTGAGTCCGCACCTGAAGCAGCAACCGAAACGGTTGAGGCTGTTGTCGAAACTGCTGAAGAGGCTCCTGCTGCTGAAGAGGCTCCTGCTGCTGAAGAGGCACCTGCTGACGAAGCACCTGCTGACGAAGCACCTGCTGACGAAGCACCTGCCGACGAGGCACCTGCCGACGAAAAGGCCGAATAAGTCTGATGCTGGCGGCCGCCCTTAAGCACCTTGTCTCGGGAATCGTCGATCACCCGGAGAGCGTCACTGTTGTGGCAAAAAGCACTCCGCGTGGTGACCTTCTCGAGGTGTCGGTGCACCCTGACGACCTCGGTCGTGTCATTGGGAAGGGCGGGCGCACAGCAAAGGCACTGCGCACTCTGATCGCGGCAATCGCCGACGGCAAGCGCATCCGCGTCGACATCGTCGACACCGCGGAATAATGACCTCCGCGAAGCGACCCGAATCGGGTCTCCGCGTCGGTCGACTTCTCAAGGCACACGGGCTCAAGGGTGCAATCAAACTCGAGCTGTACACGGACGACCCCGCACTGCGGTTCGTCCCCGGTTCGGTCTCTAC
>JBIIBI010000118.1:0-3774 GCA_044239485.1 Microbacteriaceae bacterium
ACTGGACCGAGCTGGATTGGTCCTGCGAGCGTTACTTAATCACGGGAACGATGATGCCCGACGACGGGCTTCAGACCTTGGCCGCCCACGACGCGATCTTCCTTGGCGCCGTGGGTTGGCCGAGTGTTCCCGACCACGTCTCACTGTGGGGGTTGCTCATCCCGATCCGACGAGAGTTTGACCTCTATATCAACCTTCGCCCCGTGACGCTTTTGCCGGGAATCGAGTCGCCGTTACGCGACCCCGTGCCTAACATTGATTTCCGCATTGTCCGCGAAAACACCGAGGGCGAATACAGCGAGGTCGGCGGGCGATTTAACCGCGGAACTGTCAGAGAAGTTGCTGTGCAAGAAGCAGTCTTCACCCGCGTGGGAATCGAGCGGGTCGTCCGGTTCGCTGCAGAGCTCGCGTCACGACGGTCGAAGACTCTCATCTCAGCGACCAAGTCAAACGGAATCATTCACTCGATGACGTTCTGGGACGAGGTCGTTCAGGACGTCATGACCGACTATCCGGACGTAAGTTGGCAGTCGATGCACGTCGATGCGCTCGCAGCGCGTCTTGTCAGCCACCCCCAAACACTGGACGTGATTGTTGCGTCGAATCTTTTCGGCGACATTTTGAGCGACATCGGTGCTGCCGTCGTCGGAAGCCTCGGTGTTGCGCCATCCGCAAACATCAACCCCAACAGCGGACCGGGACTGTTCGAACCTGTTCATGGTTCGGCCCCGGATATCGCGGGAATGGGCATCGCGAACCCGATCGGTCAGGTGTGGTCCGCAGTGATGATGCTCGAGAACCTCGGGGAAAGCGCTGCAGCTGAGCTTCTCGCCGAGGCCATCAACCACGTGACTCGCGAAGGACAAACGCTGACCAAGGATTTGGGCGGTAACTCCTCGACAACCGAAGTCGGCGACGCAATTTCACAGGCGATCGCCGCGTTGAGTGGGGTGGGAGTGAAATGACCCGCCCACAGATTGCGCCTCGCGGCGAGGAGAAACTGTACTTCTCGGCGCTCGCCGACGGAAACCTCACCTACGGTTTCTGCCTGGCGTGTTCGACATCACACTTTTACCCGCGGACACTGTGCCCGAATTGTCACAGTGACGACATTGAATCGCGCGTGGGTTCTGGGCGAGGCACCGTCTATTCGTTCACCACGCAGTATCGCGCGGGAAACCCGGCGCTCGAAGACCAGGTTCCGTACACGATCGTCATGGTGGACCTCGATGAGGGCTACCGGATGATGGCCGATCTCGTCGGGTCGGAACCCGAGGCGATCAGCATCGGGTTGCCGGTCGTCGCCGAAATTGAACACCCCGACAACGAGCACCCGGTTGTGCATTTCCGAGTGGAGGTGTCAGATGGCCGATAAGTCAGTCGCTATCGTGGGCGCCGCCCAGATCGATACGTTCAAGACCACTGACAGGTCTCCTGTTGGTTTAGCCGCCCTAGCTGCGAAACGCGCGGTTGAAGAAGCCGGTTTGCAGATGTCTGACATCGACGCAGTTTTTTCGTCCTCGTCCTATTACGCGATGCCGACCTTGACCATGGCCGAATATCTGGGGCTTTCACCCAACGTTGTTGACTCGACGTCAACCGGCGGATGTTCTTTTGTTCAGCATCTGGGCCACGCAGTCGCCATGATCAACCAGGGTCTTTGCGAGGTCGCGCTGATTGTCTATGGAAGCACGCAACGATCGGATGCCGGGAAGCTCATCAGCATGGCGGAGCAGTCGGTGTACGAGCAGCAGTACGGACTCATTCACCCCGTCGGCGCTTTCGGAATGATTGCTCACCGGCACATGAAAGAGTTCGGAACCACGAGCGAGCAGTTGGCCCAATACGCTGTCTCGGCGCGGGAGTGGGCATTGCTCAACCCAGAAGCCCCGTACCCCACGCCGCTCACGGTCGACGAGGTTTTGAGTTCAGGAATCGTCGCGTCACCGTTACACAAACTTGATTGCTGCCTCGTCACGGATGGTGCGGGCGCAATCGTCGTCACCTCGGGGGCACGGGCGCGATCGCTCAAGCAGAAACCCGTGTGGGTACTGGGAACCGGTGAAGCGCAAAACCACCGCAACATTTCGCAGATGCCCGATTTCACCAGCACGAAGGCGTCGGTTTCGGCCAAGCGCGCATTCGAACAAGCCGGTGTTGGAATTGCCGAAATCGATACGGCCCACGTTTACGACGCATTCACTATCAGCTTGCTGATTCTGATGGAGGACCTTGGTTTTTGCGCAAAGGGCGAAGGCGGGTCGTTTGTCGAGAACGGTCGCCTCGCGCCCGGCGGGGAATTGTCGCTGAACCCGAACGGAGGTGGCCTGTCTTTCTCGCATCCGGGAATGTTGTCGATGTTCCTCATGATCGAGGCCGTGGCACAACTTCGCGGCACGGCCGGCGCTCGACAACACGACGGAGCAAAACTGTCTCTCGTCCACGGAATGGGGATGACCCTGGCCTCACACGCCACGGCGATTCTCGGAAACGAGGAGCCATCATGATGCTGCGAACAATTGGTTCACTCAGTTCGTCTGTACTGGGTATCGGCTGCAACAATATGGGCCGCGGACTAGACCAAAAAGCGACCCAAGAAATCGTCGATGTCGCTCTCGAGTGCGGGATCAATTACTTCGATACCGCGGACAAGTACGGCGAGACTCGTTCAGAGACGTTCCTCGGCGAGGCCATCAAGTCCAAGCGAAGCAGCGTCATCGTTGCGACCAAGTTTGGTTTGGTGTTGCCGGACCAACCAGAGAGCGGCGGTGCGTCGGCGGACTGGATTCGCAAGGCGGTTCAGGGAAGCCTTACTCGGCTCGGCACTGATTACATCGACCTGTATCAGCTGCACAGGCCGGACCCCAAGGTTCCGCTCGAGGAGACACTCGGCGCTCTGAATGACCTGGTCCTCGAGGGTCTGGTCCGAGAAATCGGTGTCTCGAACGCGACGGCCGCTGAATTGAAAGAAGCCCACGACGTCTCGACCGCAAATGGCTTCGCAAAATACGTGTCCGTCCAAAACGAGTATTCGATGATCCGAACGGGTTCGGAAACGGACGGCGTATTCGATTTCTGCGAGGCGACGGGAACGGCGTTTGTGCCCTACTACCCACTGGCGAGCGGTTTGCTCACGGGAAAGTACCAGCACGGAAAAGCGGACCCGGAAGACACCAGGCTCGCGACCATCAAGCTATATCAAGACTGGTTCAGCGACGAGGACAAAAATCTCGCGAAAGACATCGTGTCCGCTCTCATCGCCGAGGGCTACGACCCACTGGTTGCGGCAATCCAGTGGATCCTTCGCCAATCCTCAGTTTCGTGCGTCATCACGGGGGCTTCTCGCCCCCAACAGGTAGTGGACAACACCCGAGCAGCAGATGCCGTGTTATCCACCGAAGACTTAGTGGCAATCTCCGCGATCGTTGCAGAGGTTCGCACCTAGGGGGCTCACAATCTCGCATCGCGAGATATCGGGTTCGGTATGAAAAGGTACAGAAAGAAAACTAAAAACCATCATAAGGAGAAACAAATGAACAAAACGAGACGGCTTGGCTCAATGGCGATTTTGGCCGTTGGCGCCTTTGCTCTTTCTGCGTGTGCTCCAGCCGCCCCTACCGAAAAGGTTTCAATCGTTATGGGCATGGCATCCGGCGACACCTTCACTGCTGAATGGTGGGGCTGGCTTGCAGCGTCTGAACTCGGCTACTACGACGAATTGGGACTCGATGTCACGTTCGAAGCAGTGGGCGGTAGTGGCGACGTTGTGGAACA
>JBIIBI010000119.1:0-3738 GCA_044239485.1 Microbacteriaceae bacterium
GAACGGGCACCACGACTCCCTATATCTTATTGACGGGAGTGGCGAATCAATAGTTTTCCGCGGTGAAACGGCGAAAACACCACCGAATCGTTACATTGTCGAAACTTTTCGGCGAATTCGAGCCGGAACTAGAGAACGGCGTCGTCGCCTGATTGGCGAATCTGTTCGACGATGTCCTTGACGCGCTGCGCGTGGGCCGCCGTCGTGACCAGCAGCGCATCGGGGGTGTCGACCACGACGATGTCCTTGACGCCGATAAGCGAAATGAGCCGCTTGGTTTGTGACACGACCACGCCGCTGGAACCCTGATTCAATACGCGGGTGTTTTCTCCCAGAGTGGCCAACACGTTCGCCCGACCATTCGTATGAAGCCTGGCCAACGAGGCAAAGTCGCCGACGTCGTCCCATCGAAAGTCACCGGGGATGACCGCAAGCCGGCCGTGTTCCGCCGCGGGTTCGGCGATGGAGTAATCAATGGCGACCTTGGGGATTATCGGCCACACTCGTTCGAGGACGGCTGAACGTTCGGGGGTGTCCCAGGCGTCCGCAATCTCATCGATGGGATCCGCCACATCGGGGCGGTTCGCTCGGAGTTCCTCAAGCAAAACGCTCGCTTTGGCGATGAACATTCCCGCGTTCCACAAATGAGTGTCGCCTTCGACATATTCGGTCGCTTTGTCGAGGCTGGGCTTTTCGACGAAGCGGACCACGCGATGCGCGTGTCGCGCAGCGGCAACATCCAACTCTTCGCCCGACTCGATGTACCCAAACGCAGTCGACGGCGAGGTCGGACGAATACCGATCGTCACGATGTACCCGGCCTCAGCGGTAGCGATTGCCTCGTTCACCGCGGCGATGAAGCGACGCTGGTCATCGATAACGTGGTCAGCGGCGAACGAACCCACGATCGCATCGGGATTTCGTCGAACAAGAATTGCGGCGGCGAGACCAATTGCGGCGGTCGAATCCTTCGGCGACGGTTCGAGAACCGTGTTGTCCGCGGTGAGCATCGGCAATTCATTCGCAACGGCCGTCGCGTGTGTGGTTCCGCACACCACAACGATGTTGTCGCCGGCGATGGGTTCGAGCCGATCCCACGTTTCGACGAGGAGACTACGCCCGCTTCCCGTGAGGTCGTGAAGGAACTTCGGGGCATCGGCTCGTGACAAGGGCCACAACCGCGAACCGACTCCGCCCGCAGGAATAACTGCGTAAAAGTTAGCTTCGCGGTGTGAACTGGTCATGTCCTACAGCCTACGCGAGGGGGTTAGACTGGGTTCAAATTGTTCGTGTTCCAGGAGGAATCGACTTGTCAATCAAAACCCCCAGTAAGCCGAAAACCGTGTTTCGAGGGACGCTCTATCGCGGGCACGAGGGCATGTGGTCGTGGGTACTTCACCGCATCACCGGCATCGCGATTTACTTCTTTCTGCTGGTGCACGTGCTCGACACCGCAACCGTTCGCATCGACCCCGAGTTGTACAACGTCGTCATGGCGGCCTACAAAACTCCGATCATGGGACTCGGCGAAGCGGTCCTCGTCGCCGCCATCGTGTTCCACGCGTTCAACGGATTGCGAATCATTCTGGTTGACATGACCGCGTGGGCATCACGCCACCACCGCGCGCTGTTCTATGGAGTGCTCGTCCTGTGGACCGTCGTGATGGTCGCGTTCCTCCCCCGTCACCTGATGCACGTCTTCGGAGGGTAATTGTGAAACTGTTTCGTTTAGACCGCCTCGCGTGGATTTTCATGCGCGTCTCTGGGTTCATCCTGATCGGGCTGATTTTCACCCACCTCACCGTCAACCTGATGCAGGACGGTGGCGTCAAGGCCATCGACTTCGCCTTCGTTGCCGGAAAACTCGCTGACCCGTTCTGGCAGTGGTTCGACGTCACGTTGTTGTGGCTCGCACTCATCCACGGGAGTAATGGGATGAGGGTCATCATCGATGACTACGTCTACCGCCCAGGCGTAAAGCGTGGCTTGTTTGTGGCCCTCGGGGTCTCGACCGCGATGTTGATCGTCCTCGGGACGCTCGTGATTTTCACGCTCGACCCGTGCCCCGTGGGTTCCCCCGCGGAATTGCTTCCCTCGTTCTGCTCGGCCAGCTGACCTCTAGACATAAGGAGTTAACCGTGACCACGGTTCATCATCACGATTACGACGTTGTCATTGTTGGCGCGGGTGGCGCAGGGATGCGTGCGGCCATCGAATCGGCGCCCCACGCAAAGACCGCCGTCATCACCAAGCTGTACCCGACACGTTCGCACACCGGTGCGGCGCAGGGTGGAATGGCCGCGGCCCTCGCCAACGTCGAAGAGGACTCGTGGGAGTGGCACACCTTCGACACCGTCAAGGGCGGGGACTACCTCGTAGACCAGGACGCCGCCGAGATCCTCGCGAAAGAAGCGATTGACGCCATCCTCGACCTCGAGAGAATGGGTCTTCCGTTCAACCGAACCCCGGATGGCAAAATCGACCAGCGACGTTTCGGTGGGCACACGCGTGACCACGGAAAAGCACCGGTTCGCCGCGCGTGCTACTCAGCGGACCGCACCGGCCACATGATTTTGCAGACGCTCTTCCAGAACTGCACCAAACTCGGCGTCGAGTTCTACAACGAGTTCTACGTTCTCGATCTCGTCCTCACGGAAGAAAAGGGCAAGACCCGCACAAGCGGTGTTGTCGCGTACGAGCTCTCGACCGGTGACATTCACGTGTTCAACGCGACCTCCGTCATCTTTGCGACCGGCGGTTTCGGCAAGATGTTCAAGACCACCTCGAACGCGCACACCCTCACGGGTGACGGCGTGGGCATCGTGTGGCGCAAGGGCATCCCCCTCGAGGACATGGAGTTCTTCCAGTTCCACCCGACCGGACTTGCCGGTTTGGGAATCCTTTTGACCGAGGGTGCTCGCGGTGAAGGCGCGATTCTTCGCAACGCGAGCGGCGAACGATTCATGGAACGATACGCCCCCACCATCAAAGACCTCGCGCCGCGCGACATCATTTCTCGCTGCATGGTGCAAGAAGTTGCCGAAGGACGCGGTGCCGGACCGGACAAGGATTATGTCCTTCTCGACTGCACGCACCTCGGGGCCGAAGTTCTCGAAACCAAATTGCCGGACATCACCGAATTCGCCCGTACCTACCTCGGTGTCGACCCGGTGACCGAACCGGTTCCCGTCATGCCGACCGCGCACTACGCGATGGGTGGAATCCCGACGACGACCGATGCCGAAGTGCTGTTGAACAACACCACCGTGATTCCGGGGCTCTACGCCGCCGGCGAGTGTGCCTGCGTCTCGGTGCATGGCTCGAACCGTCTCGGAACGAATTCGCTTCTTGACATCAACGTCTTCGGAAAACGAGCTGGTCGCAATGCCGCCGCGTATGCCAACAAGGCCAAGCGCCCCGCACTGCCCAAGGGCACCGAAAAGTTCGTTGTTGACCTGATCGAAAAGATGCGAACCGCGGACGGTTCCGAAAGCGTCGCGGCAATCCGCAAGGAACTGCAACTCGAGATGGACCGTAACGCCCAGGTGTTCCGCACCGAGGAATCACTCTCGCACGCGCAGAAGGTTATCGAAGACCTTCGCAAGCGCTACGAGAAAGTCGGCATCCACGACCGTGGCCAGCGGTTCAACACCGATCTGCTCGAAGCAATCGAACTCGGCTTCCTGCTCGATCTCGCTGAGGTCGTCGTTGTTTCAGCCCGTAACCGCAAGGAAAGCC
>JBIIBI010000120.1:0-3733 GCA_044239485.1 Microbacteriaceae bacterium
CGGCTTGCGTATTCGATAAATGTTGGCGACGCGACTTGCTCCGCAATTGTTTTTGCCCACCTTCCTTCGATGATCGCCGCTTCCTCGCGCACAAGCCAGTGATTGGCGTCAGTTTTCGCGCTGAAGGTAAGCGGGGCATTGTGGCGATTGTTGTCGGGCCCGATGTAACTTGCCTGCCAACGCCCAGAGGGCAGTTTTCTGATGTACCCGAAGGCTCGTCGTTTTGACACTTGTTCTCCTGTCGTTTTTGCAATCGCAACGTGCGATTGGCGTGCGATACAGGGAAACATCGTGTTGGAATTCAATTACGTTCGTTTCACAAATCTCGTTTGAAGAATCTCGCTTGGTTTCGCGGAATTCCTGCCTGATAAACTCCGATTGGGCTGAAACTCTAGCCCGCCGCCCTCGTAGCTCAGCGGATAGAGCAGGAGCCTTCTAATCTCTTGGTCGCAGGTTCGACTCCTGCCGAGGGCACCAACTGAGTTTGCGAGAAAGGCAAAAGATGAGAAATCAGATTATTCCCGGCAACCCGAGGGAATACAGAGGTTTTCCCGTTGTGCGGCTGATAACGCTTGCGTTCCTTTTGATCGTCGTCGCTCGCAGCGCGATCCACTTGTTCACGCCTGATGGTGGAGCAGAATCGATTGCCGGCATTGACACGAGCGTCGCGGGCGGGAACAACATCATCGCCCTATTCCACCAGTGGGGAGCCATTCAACTACTTTTCGTGGGTCTCCTGCTTGTTTTGTTCTTCTTCTACAAAGGCCTCACGCCGTTGGTGATTCTTTTTCTTGCCCTTGATGCACCCATGCGAGCGCTGGCGGGACAGATGGGCGCCGTCGAGAGTACGCGCACTCCACCAGGCGAAGCCTTGAATTGGCCGGTCTTCTTTGTGCTGGCGATTCTGTTTGTCGCTTCGATTGTGAAGAAGAATTCGAAGCCCTAGTTCGACAGATGGCTAATCTCGTTGCCGCAGGTTCGACTCCTGCCGAGGGCACCGCTAGGCTTCGAATTAGCAATGAACCGGATCACGAATCAGAATGAACAGTCGAGAGGTAGACGACGATGTCTAGCAAAAGCACCGAGAACGTAAATCCTTCCCGACGCTCTGGACCCTTGGGTCGTGCATCACGGTTCTTCTATGCGAAGTCAAACCTAGTCGCCGGGTTGCTGGCCACTTCTGTCTTTGCCGGGTACCTAGTCTTGGTCCTCACGGGCAAGGGGACGACTTTTGCCGTGGCCGACAGCAGCGTTAGATCACTCGGAACGTCGTTGGGCTTCGGCGAGGCAGAGATTCTTGCCTTCTTATCCGAACGTTCTGATCAGATGATTCTTGCCTATATCGAATTCAGTCAGATTTGGGACACTCTCTTTGGTTTGATCTACGGCGTTATGTATGTTGTGTGGGTCTCGGTGTTGTTTAAGCCATATTCGCAGAAGGTAGGGATTCTGAATCTGCTGCCATTTGGTCAGGTCATCTTCGACTGGGTGGAGAACTTTTCCCTTTCCGCACTGTCCAGCCAGTACCTCGCGGACGGCACGATTTCGTCGTCGATGGCAATGCTGGCCTCAACGTCCTCGGCAATCAAGTGGGGATTTTCGCTATTGGTCTATGCCGTGATTGCGGTTGGTATTGTCATGCGGATAGCAGGGGCAGTCAAGCGGCGAGGCAAAAGCACGTAAGGCTAATTGTCAGGACGGCTAGTCCGTTTTCCAGTCCAACGATGCCTCACAGGTGATGAATCTCAGGCACAGAGTAGGGATTCCGATGGCGTACCCGTTGTTCTCCGACACAGCGGTGTCATCGCCCCAGGTGTTCGTTCCAATCACTTCGCCCCGGTCGTTCAGCAACGGTCCGCCCGAATTGCCGTGGTTGATGGCCGCATCGGTGACAATCACACTGATGTCGGGGAAGAAGTTGCTCACGTTTCCAAAGGTGTAGGTTCCGGGGATGATCGAATCAAAGAATTGCGAGTAAGGGCTCCCCGCCGCCATCACCCAATCACCGACAACTGGAGGTTCTGACGCGAGTTGAAGACTTTCCACCGGTTCGGCGGTAATCAGTAAGGCAAGATCCGCCCACACTTCGGAATTCTCGTCGTAGTAACTCGCATCGAAGTCATAGAGAAAAGCGTCCGCTTGTGCGGTTCCGTTCAGTGTCTGGATGGAGATGGGAACATCCGTGTCGACACACTCTTCGATCACGTGCCAGTTAGTCACGATTTCGAACGGGTATTCGTCGTCGGCCGTCGTACTGGCATCATCGGCGACTTCGATACCCCATCCAGAGCCGGATGAGTCTCCACAGTAGACCGTGACCACAGCGTCGTTTGCGAGTTCCACGATGGACGCGATGTCCACGCTCGGTCCCGACTGCGACGACGCCGTTCCGGATTCACTGAGCATCGCACCGATGGCGTCACCCAATGTGCCAGCAGCGGCCACGACGAGTGCGATCGACGCGAGGATGAATGCCGCGACGGATAGTCCCGAGAAGGGTCGCTTGGTTGACACTTTTTCGATTGGAGCAGCTGCCACGATCGTCGCCTCCGTTTAGCCGATTCTGATACGGAACACGTGGGACCAACCGTCGTCACCGAGATTGGTGGAGATTACCTCGCCCGTCGCCCCGGCATAAGTGCCCGACCCGCCAACGACCGGTCTCACGGTTTCTGCTCCAACTGCGATTGTTGATCCCGCGGGTGGATACAGCGAAATGCCGCCAACGACGAGCTGATTGGCTTCGTCACCGAAGACGAAAACAAGATTGGCGCTGCGAAGTTCTTCGTCACCGTTGACGCTGTCGGACAGAGTGGTGAGTGTTCCCGACAGATATTGGTTGTCCGCGCTGACGCCGTCGACGTCGATTGGAATGAAAAACGTGCGCACGGTGCCCGGACCGGTGCCGATTGTCGAGGTTGGCGTTACGACTGCGTGCGTCACCGTTACTGTGGTCAACGGGCGCTGGGTCGCGACGAATGCTATCCCCGCAATAACGAGGACACATAGGGCGGAGAGCACAACAACGACAAGCCGATTGTTAGTTTTCATTTCATGACTCTATCTGCTCGCGAGGAAACCTCGTCCTGCGAGGGCACTCTAGGGGCAACAAGGCGAGTGTGAAAATGTATTCCCTATGTCAGCGAGATGTAGGAGCTTTCAGCCGGATTCTCACCTGCAGACATCGAGCGGCTAAGCCGACTCTAGGCTGCCATCGGTTCCGGCCGGGGCTACAGCGCCTTGATGATGTCTTCGACGCGCTCTTTGGCGTCACCGAACAACATGAATGCGTTCTCGCGGAAGAACAGTGGGTTCTGAACACCCGCATAACCGGAACTCATTGACCGCTTGAACACGATGACCTTGCTCGCTTCCCACACGTGAAGAACGGGCATCCCGGCGATGGGGCTGCCCGGATCTTCCGCGGCGGCGGGGTTGACCGTGTCGTTCGCGCCAATCACAAGTACAACCGAGGTGCTGGCAAAGTCGTCGTTCACTTCGTCCATCTCGAGAACGATGTCGTAGGGCACTTTCGCTTCTGCGAGGAGCACGTTCATGTGTCCGGGGAGTCGACCAGCGACGGGGTGGATGCCGAAACGCACCGTCACGCCTTTCGCGATCAAACGTTGGGTCAGCTCGGCGACGGGGTACTGCGCTTGCGCAACCGCCATTCCGTAACCCGGGGTGATGATGACCGTGTCAGCCGAACTGAGCATCTCGGCCACGGACGCAG
>JBIIBI010000121.1:0-3723 GCA_044239485.1 Microbacteriaceae bacterium
GCGGGCAGAGCAAGTCCAATTGCGAGGAGAGCCGAACCGATGCTGAAGAGCACGGGGCGACGAGAGATAGCTTTTCCGGCGCGTGCCCACATGCTTTCGCGCTTGGGCTTGGTGCCGAACTTGGGGGTCAGTGGCCAGAAGATCCAACGCGGCCAGATAACGAGAGCGAAGGGCAACACGATGATGCCCGCAATCATGGCCACGGCGATGCCAACGAACCCAGCAAGACCGAGGTTGCGGCTCGAATCCAGCTGCGCGAAAAGCAGGACGGCCATGACGACCAACACCGTTCCACCCGACGCAAGAATCGCGGGGGCGGTTCCGCGAACCGCCTTGGCCATCGCGTCGGCCCGAGACTCGAACTTCAGGAGTTCTTCTCGGTATCGCGAAATGATCAAGAGCGCATAGTTGGTTCCGGCACCGAAGACAAGAACCGACAGGATTCCCGTCGTCGAACCGTCCAATTGACCTCCGAGCATGTCGGCGGCCTTCTTGGCCATCGCGCCGGCGAGACCGTCGGCAAGACCAACGACCAGAAGCGGAACGATCCACAAGATGGGTGAACGATAGGTGATGAGAAGAAGCACGATGACGACGCTCGCGGTGACGATCAGCAGCGTGACATCGGCGCCGGCAAACACGTTCGAAATGTCGATCGTGAAGCCCTCGGGGCCGGACAGGTAGAGGTCTACGCCGGTCAAACCGGTTTCGGCCGTGTCCCGAATGTCGTCGTATCGCTCTTTTTGGTCTTCGACAACGTTTGTCTTGTCGAGGGGAATGATGGCCGAGACGGTAGTGCCATCTTCCGACACCTGGGCCGGAATCGGGAACTCAATGTCGGTGTGCGCCGCATAGATGTCGGCCACGTTCTCGTTGATGGTGGTGATTTGGTCATCAGAGAGCTCGGAGGACTTGGTGAACACGAGGAAAATCGACGTGCCGGCAGAGTCGGGGAATTCAGCGCTGATGCGGGAAACTTCGGCGGCTTCCGACGCCGTTGGCGCTCCGCTTTCGGGGGCGGTCTCTTCGTTTGTCGTCGACGACAAGAAGAACATCGCTCCGGCGACGGCGGTCGAGAGGACCATCGCGATCAGGGCGGACCAGAATCGGTAAGTGTTGTTCAAGAACATGGCGAAATCTCCGTACTTTTTCGTCACCCGCGCGGTGACCACGTGCTTCTAGCGTACCGAATTGCGCCGCGCTAGAGGTCAGCCGATTGCGCCCGTTCCGCGGTGTTGAAGTCCGAGTCCTTCTTCGACACCATTTCCTTGATTTCCGCCTCGGTCATCGTGTCCGCCATGATTCGCAGAGCGGCCGGATAGGCAGAGATCTGCTCGAAGTTTTCGACGGGGACAATCGAGTGCACGGTGTTGGTCTCGTTAACGTGAACCAGGTTGATCGACTGAGCACCATCGATTGCACTGAGCAGAAACGTTTTGTCGGCCCCCAAATCGACCGAGTAGCACGTCGCACTGGCCACGGAGACGGGCACACCGGCGAAGGTGCCGAATGACGAATAGTGCAGGTGTCCCGCGAGAATGGTTCGAACGTCGGTGCCGGCAATCACGCCCTCGAGACGGGAACGCTCCTCTAATTCGATCAGTCGGACAAGCGGGTTGTGCGCTTCGAGCGGCGGGTGGTGCATCGCGAGGACGGTTCCGTGTTTCGCGGGGGTCGCCAATTGCCCCGACAGCCACTCGAGTTGGGCGTCGGTGATGGCACCGTGATGGTAACCGGGCACTGACGTGTCCAGTGAAATGATGCGAAGGCCCGAGACGTCGTAGACCCGGTCTTGGGGGCGGTCGGTGTCGTCCTCGTCGAACAACTCGCGAGCAAACGACGCTCGTTCGTCGTGGTTTCCCATGACCCACACCAGTTCGGCACCCAATTCAGCGGCTACCGGTTCGACTCGATGGCGAATCCAGCGGTATGCCTCTGGCTCGGCGATGTCGGCGATGTCGCCCGTGAACACCAGTGCATCAATCGCTTGATCGCCCGATCGAAGTCGCTCAAGAACAAGGTCGAGGTTCCGCTTGACGTCGACCGCCGAGAACAGTTTTCGCTTCCCGCCGAGCACGTGGGTGTCGGAAAGGTGGGCGATGACGTGGGTAAACGTTTCCAACTTGGTCATGTCGTCAGAATAACGGGCAATTGGATTTGCACGCTCGGGCTGCCCGGTCTCGTCGTCGAGGTGAATGTGATCGTGAGGGGTGTCGGACATCGGTTTTTCTCGGTGGTAGGGACTCGGCGTGTCAGCGCTTGCCTGGAAAAGAAAGTTACGGTAATATCAAAATGATATTTCATTAAATATAGCGAAAGGATTCGGTGGAATGAAATCAACTTTGAAAAAACTGGTGGCGGCGGCATGCCTCGTTGCGGGCGCACTGTTAATGGGTGTCGGCGCATCGACGGCCGCGGCCGTAACGTCATTGCCCGACGGGGAACGCCTCTACATGATCGAATCGAACGATAGTTTCAACGACTATCGACTTTTTGAGATTGCTGCGGACGGAACCGCGACTCTCGTCGGGGACGGCACCGGCAGCGACACAATTAGCGGCGACTTTGCTGACCAGGCGGCCTGGGACTGGGAGACTGGTTTGGCCTACTTTGGAGACACCGACGCTCTCTATTCGATGGACATCGAAACGGGTGTGGCGACTCAAATTGGCCCCTTCACGGGCGATTTCGCTGGGGGCGACGGGATTATCGCCATCGACGACAGCGGAAATGCTTTTGTGCGTCGCAGCCACCGGTTTGCCGCGCTCAACCTTGCAACACTCGCCACAACGGAGCTTTCCGGCAGCAGTGTCAATAACGACGCGGGGTTCTATTACTTCGATCCCTTCGCGTTTAACGTCGCCGACGGAAACTTCTACGTCATCAATTCGGACAACACCGAAAATGACGCTCCTCCGCTCGACAACATGCTTTACCAGTTTTCGGGGACATCCGCAACGATTGCTGGGACACCCGGAGTCGTCCTGAATGGTGATGGCCCGGTGGACGCCGATGAAATCCAAAACTTCCGTTCGATGTCATTTGACTCCAACGGAGTCGGTTGGCTTTTGGAGAACGATGGGAATGTCGCGAACCTATACACGCTCGACCCCGACACCGCAACGCTTGACCTGGTTGGCCCAGTAACACACAACGGGTCACACCTCGAGGTATATTCGACGTTCATCGGAATTCCCGGTGGGTCGACTGGCTCAGGGTCGGAAGGGCTCGCCCCGACCGGGGGTAGCCCCACCGGCGCACTCGTCGCCACTCTGTTTGGTGCACTTCTTGTCGGCGCAGGAGTGATGATCCGCAGGCGAACGCACCACTCCGTCTAGACGATAAGTAAACGGCGGTTTCCTCAGGACCAGCGCCTCGGGGAAACCGTCGTTTTCTAACGGTCGTGCATAAAATATTAATATGCCAGCGCAAATAAATTCTCAGGCGGCGGGCCCCCGGAAACCGGGTAGACCCAAAAAGTCAGAGTCCGCAATCTCGATTCGCCGCCAACTGATCGACAAAACCATCGAACTGATTGCCATGCAGGGCGCAACCGATGTGAGAGCGCGCGCGGTGTGCGACGCGGCCAATGTGACTTTCGCATCGGTCAATTACAACTTTGGGTCGTGGAACGGGCTGATTGCGGAGGCGGCGGCAACGGTCTACGCCGACTACATCGAACGGCTGTGGGCGGCCGTTGGCAAAGCGCCTCTCGAACCCGAT
>JBIIBI010000122.1:0-3716 GCA_044239485.1 Microbacteriaceae bacterium
GGAAGCCCATATCGGCGGTCTGATCGGCGGTTTTATCACCACGCTGGTCATCCGTCGAGCACGACGGTAGCGGGACTTATCCACTTAGTTATCCACAAAAGTGGATAATTACACGCGTGTAATTCGGGTCTAGCGCCAGCGGGTGGTCATCAGGAATCCGAT
Source organism: Microbacteriaceae bacterium (assembly GCA_044239485.1). GTDB lineage: Bacteria > Actinomycetota > Actinomycetes > Actinomycetales > Microbacteriaceae > MWH-TA3. The sequence continues at coordinate 163 of JBIIBI010000122.1, forward strand.
GAACATCAACGCAAAACCGATAACGATGTTGAGAGCGCCAACCGATGGAATCGGAAAAAGACCGGCACTGACGTAGAACGTCAAGATCCACACGAGGCCAACGAGCATGAAGCCGAACATGATGGGTTTAAACCAAACCGGGTTGGGTGCGTCCTGAGCGGCACGCGACGAATTGTTGTCAGGGACAGCGTCGTCGAGAGTTTTCTTAGCCATATCTCCAGCATACCGATACCCGATTGTCCGCGTAAACCGCAGGTACAATCGTTAACGTGCCCCCTCGATTCGAACGATCAGATTTTCGGTTGCCGAAAATTGACGGGCGCGCTCGGTCGAAAGCAGATAAGGATTCGCAGCCGCAAGGCCGCACATATGCGTTGAGGGAATCCGCGCAGACCAACTACGCGGTTGATGAGGGTGTCACTCGGAAACGCCGTCGGTCGTTCATTGACTGGCGCGGCCTCGGAATTCTTGTCACGACGAGAGAGTTCGTCGACCGCGCGATCGGGGTCGCCGGGGAGACATTGATGACTGCCGGTTTGTTCGTGCTGCTTTTCCTCGGGTGGCACGTGTGGTTCAACGACTTGGTGCAGGGCGCTGCCCAAGACAAGGCCTCTGCGTCGCTCTCCCAACAGTGGCAACTCACCGAGAAATCGGAAACCGAATTTGACCGCTCGATTGGGACCTCGGATGGCGCCCTTGTCTCTGCGAAGCCGCCCGTTATGGAGACGGTGAATGATGCAGAGCCGTTCGCTACGATTATCATTCCGCGTTTCGGCGACAGATACGTGCGGACCATTGCAGAAACCGTTGACGTTGCAACCGTTCTCAACAACGTTGAGACTTCAGTCGGTCGATATCCTTCTAGCAACCGCTTGGGCGAAATCGGTAACTTCGCCATCGCTGGCCACCGAACGACGTATGGCGCAGCATTCGGATGGGTCGACAATCTACGTGTGGGTGATCGCATTTACGTTGAGACAGAAAGCGGTTGGTATATCTATCGCTTTCGAAACCTGGAATATGTATATCCAACTGAAGTCGCAGTGCTGAATCCTGTTCCACAGACAACGATTGATGCAAAAGAACGTATCCTTACGATAACCACGTGTCACCCCAAGCTGTCTGCTGCGGAGCGCTTCATCGCATACTCAGTGTTCGAATCATTCGTCCCTCGTGAAAACGGAACCCCAGCAGAGGTTTCTGCCCTGGTCAAAGAAAACTGAGAGTCATGTCCACCCGGCCCAAGAAAAAATTGAGTCTCAATACAGCAGTCGCGCGCGAGATTCTGAGCGATGTCCTCATCACCATCGGCGTCTTCGTGCTGTTGTTCTACGTGTGGTACGTATGGCTTGGTGATCTTGTGGCCGGTGCACAACAGGATTCGGCGGCTACTTCGCTATCAGAATCATGGGCAAAACCACCCGCGGGGATCCTTGAATTCGATCGCGAGATCGGTAGTTCACGAGGAGCGGGCCGAACCCCGAAACCACCTGTTCTTCAACCACCGCAAGCAGGCAAATCGTTTGCAACCATCATCATCCCCAGATTTGGCGCACGTTTTGAACGAACAATCGAGGAATCTGTCGATGTGAAAACCGTTCTGAACGACTCGTCAACCGGCGTCGGCCATTATTCGTCAACCTCAGCTCTCGGCGAGGTCGGGAACTTCGCGCTCGCGGCCCACCGGGGAACTTTTGGTGCGTCGTTCGGGCAGATCGACGAACTTCGTGTCGGGGACAGAATCTACATCGAGACGGAAGCGGGGTGGTACGTCTATCGCTTCCGCAACATGGAATTTGTCTACGCGAGCGAATCCACAGTGCTCAACGACGTCCCCAAGATGTCTGTTGTCGCCAAGGACCGAATCCTTACCATGACAACCTGCCACCCGAAACAGTCGATCTCGGAACGATTCATCGCCTACTCACTCTTTGAGTCGTTCGTCCCCAGGGACAGGGGAGCGCCCCTGGAAGTCGCCCACAAACGGAGTAATCCGTGATGATGAACGGTAGCGTCAGAGCAAATCAACGACGAGAATTCACGACTACGAAGGGAACCAACTGATCATGTATTCCGCACTGTGGCGAGTCCTCCCAGGACCACGTTGGCTGAAAATTGTCGAGCTAGTCGTTCTCGCGGTCGTCATCCTTTCCGTGTGCGTGGAATGGGTTTTCCCGTGGATAGCCGAAAACTTCATTCAATCCGAATCGACGGTGGGCGAGTGACGAGAATTTTCATTCTCGACAATTACGACTCTTTCGTCTACACGCTCGCAGGATATATCCGACAACTCGGAGCAGAAATCGACGTTGTCCGCAACGACGGCTTTGACGAGGCCGAGATTGCCGAGCGCCTCGACGGCTTTGACGGAATTCTCATTTCGCCCGGCCCGGGAACACCGGGAGAAGCAGGACTGTCGATCCCGATCATCCGTTTTGCGTTGGCGAACAACATTCCCCTGTTGGGGGTTTGCCTCGGTCACCAGGCCATCGCCGAGGCTTTGGGCGGCGTGGTAACGCACGCCGAGGAATTGATGCACGGAAAGACCAGTGCGGTAGTGCACACAGAATCCGTGATGTTTGACGGCGTGCCGAGCCCATTTCGCGCAACGCGGTACCACTCGCTCGCGATTGTTGATGGCACGACGCCGGAGGAACTCCGAATCACCGCCCGAACAGAGGGCGGCGTGATCATGGCGGTCGAGCACGTCACCGCACCACTGTGGGGGGTTCAGTTCCACCCCGAGTCGGTGCTGACGGAGGGCGGTTACACGATGATCGGAAACTGGCTGGAATCGACCGGGATGGTCGGGGTTTCACGTCTTGCGCGAACACTTAGCCCGCTCATGAACTCGTGAGCTATTTGGCAGCGCAGTAAACGAGCGAAACCTTCGATTGCTGAGGTGCCTCGCCCTTCAACGATTGTGAACCGATTTGCTGTCCGCTACAGGTGGTGTCGGGGATCACGGTCACATCGAGCTGCAAGTTCGATCCCTGGAGAATTCTGGTTGCCTTGCCGACGCTCATCCCCACCACGTCAGGGATCTTGATCTTGCCGTTTGAGACGATGATGTCGATGACGGTGCCAGCCGAATGCTTTGTTCCTGACTCGGGGTCACTGCCAACGACGGCTCCGGATTTTGCCGTTGGTGAATAGCCTTTTGTCACCTTCCCGACGACAAAGCCGGCGCCTTCCAGCGCTGTTGTCGCTTTCTCCATCGTCATCAAATTGATCGACGGAACCGCGATGAGTTGCTTCCCCGAGGACTCGATGACCGTGACAATCTCGCCAGCGCCGAGATTAACGCCAGCCTCGGGCGACGTGGAAATAACTGAGCCATCGGGCACTGTGTCGCTGGATTGGACCCGCCGGACGACGGTGAGCCCCAGGTTCGTCAATTGCGATTCGGCGGTGTCGAACGAGGCATTGGTGACATCGGGCATTGTGATCGCGAGTGACCCGATCGCGTTGCTCGAGTTTAGGGTGAGGACCCAGTACATCATTCCGACAACGACAGAGGCAACAACCAACAGTCCGGCAGCGCCCAGAAGCGC
>JBIIBI010000123.1:0-3703 GCA_044239485.1 Microbacteriaceae bacterium
TGAGCGATATCGTCATAGACATTCGAACGGGCTCAACCACACCACTCGATTATGACGACACCAATTACCCACCCATCGAAAATGCAATCACTCACGCCAGGGAGTTCCTCACCGCGTCGAGCATCTCGTGGGCAGCACACGGTTTAGCAATGTGGGCGAGCGGAAACCACATGCCGACGCAGTCCTTCTGGACACTTGACGCCGGCAAGATCTCGGCGAAATTCGCAATCAAGAACCACATCGATGAAATCGTTGCGATTGCAAAAGGCCGCTAACGAAGTTCGGCCATGGGGCCGGACCTCGAGCAAAGCGCTCACAGTGAAGGGACCGAAGCATTCGCCGCGGCAGGCGCGAACAATAAGCCTGTCATTGCGAGCGTCGACGCGGCGATAAGTCGATTGACTAACTTTTCGCTAACCCTCCATTTCTTTTTGTTCTGCGCGTCCGGCTCGAATCCGGTTCAAGTCGGGCGAGGGCGATAAACTGTCCAGCATGGCTCGTCCCCGCTCCGGCACAACGCCGCTCGCTGCGGAGGAACTCGATGAAGCCTTCTGGCGGGCGATTTGCGGAATTGCGCATCCCTCGACGCGCGAAAAGTTCCTCTACCTAACAATCGACGAATTTGGGACTCTCGGCCCAGGGCGATTTCGGCACAAAGACGTTGTTGCCAGACTCGGCTACACGATGGCGATGGTCAACCACTATTTCGGTTCCCGCGCCGGACTCATCGCTGAGGCGGCCTCGACGGTATACGACCTGTACGTGGACGCCATGGCACGAGGAGTCGCCGAGGCTCCGAAGGATCCGAAAGAACGACTTCGAGCGTGGATGACCACCCAGGTTCATTTTGCGCTGGAGCGACCGGGCTGGATGGTCGTCCTCAACTATCCCGATCTCGCACTCGAAAACCCGGTCGAATTCAACGAACTGTTCCGCGCGCGGATGACGCTCGGGTTTGAGCTCAACCTGTGCCGACTCGCGCAGCTCATTCTCGATCTGAAATCCGGCAGTGTGACGGACGGCGAACTCACCGAAGATAACTTCGATCGGGCTCGCTATCTCAGCGATCCCCGGCTCGTTGAGCTGACCGCGAGCGTCACGATGTCCACTCTGGGTTCTGCTGTCTGGGGCGCAGGTTCGCACGCACCGTCTCGATCCACCGCGGAAGCGCTCGCCCTGCGAGACCATGTGATCGCCACACACCACAGCAATGTGATTCGTTACATTGAGGGCGAAGAGATCTGAGCGGTCAGGCGGGGAAACAACCCTCGAAGCTGCAGACCCCGAAAACCATCCCGACGAGGTACAACTGAGCGGCCGCCCAACCCGCCAGCACAAGCCCCGCAATCACCCGCGATGCCGCGCGTGAGTTGGAGAAAAACGCGAACAGCGGCAGCACGAGAGCCAGAATGGCGACGAGAATTAGGGCGGCCACCGCGATCGACTTGATGACAACCGAATTCGAGGGTTCGTACAGAATCATTCCGACCAAAAACAGGCCGGAAAATTCGACAAACACCAACACGGGAGTCACCACCGCGCTGGCAATCGCGAGTACTAACGCCGTCGTGTTCGAACGCTGTTTGACCATACCTAACATTGTCAGCAAAGACGGCGACCGTCAAGACTCTTTGGCTGCCGCCTGTCAGCGAGCTGGCCGTTTAGGCACTTCGCTTGCGGCGACCCGCGACGAGGAAAACTGACCCCGCGGCAAGTGCGATCAGTGAGCCGACAAACGCCACCGTCACGTCGACGCCAGTGCGGGCGAGTGTGCCCGGCGTGGAATTGTTCTCGTCGGCACCTTCGGAGGGAGTGCTCGAAACCGCCGTCGACGCTGCGCCATCCCCGGCAGAAGTAACAGCCCGCAGCATCACGGAGTAACTCGTGCCGTTGGACAGGCCGGTAATCACGATGGGACTGGTCGTCGACGCTGCGCTGATCCAATTCGCGCCCCCATCAAGCGAATACTCGTAATCGGTGATTGCCGAACCACCGTCGTCGGATGGCGGGGCAAAAAACACCGACAACTGCCCGTCACCGGCTACGACATCATCAATCAGCGGCGCGCTAGGTTCCGAAGAACCGCCACTCGTCGGGGTTTGCGACACGGCTCCCGACGCCGAGCCGTCCCCCACTGCGTTTACCGCACGAAGCTTGACGTTATAAACGGTGCCATTGATCAAACCCGTAATCACAATGGGACTCGACGCGGATGATGCACTGACCCACGTCGCGCCGTTATCGGTCGAGTACTCGTAGCCGGTGATCGCGGATCCACCGTCCGAGGACGGTGTGGTGAAGGCGACCGACAACTGACCATCGCCCGCCGTGATCGAATCAATGCTCGGTGCGCTCGGTGCGACCGGTTCTGCGTAGGTATCAGTGGTGGTGATTCTGATGTTTTTGAGAGTCCCCGACGACCCCCAGCGACTCCAGAGGAGGGGGTGCGTCATCAGCATGAAACTACCGTCGGTGTATGAACTCGTTCCACCGGTAAATATTCGTCTCGACGACACTTCCCCGGGCTGTTCTGGGGGTCCCAACTGACCGCAAGGACTCTGTGCCACAGCAGACACCTGCTGGGCCAGGTCTTGTTTGACCCCGTCAACCCAAATTTCTTGCAGGTTTTGTGCGAATGTATTGGGACGCATCACAAACTTGTAGCGGTGAAAACTGGTCGTGTCGGGAAGTGCGATCCCGTACAAGTCGCCATTGAAAGTGTTGAACCCGATGAAACCGGAGTGACGATAGATGTTGTAGGGGATGAAGACTCCGCCAGCATTCCCTAAGCCGAAGACCATCGATCCCGATAGCTGTCCCGTCGTACACCCACCATCGGGGAACCTCCCGTCAAACTCGACCACAATTTCGCTCATCACCGAAGTGTTGCCCAGATTTCCCGTGAGGTATTGATTGGTGGCCTCGGCGGTGGTGTTGGAAAATGTCAGTCCTGAGGCAGTGCCCAGTCCAGTCGGAGAACCCAAAATCGTCAGGTCAGCTGTCTTATCCGTCGCGTCGTTCGTAATGGTTCCACCACTACTCGTGGCCGTCGTAAAGTCAATATCGACCAACTCGCGGGTGACCGTCACCGCCGCCTGTGCAGAACCAACCAGAACCACGCTTTGCGCGATGACAACTGCCCCGGCAAAAAGAACGGAAATACTACGTCGAAGGTTCATGGAAAGTCCTTGATTGAGGAAGGTTGGTTGCTACCTGCTTCTGACAAGCCTAGAGCAGTACACCCCCCGGGACTTGAACCCGGAACCCACTGATTAAGAGTCAGTTGCTCTGCCAATTGAGCTAGAGGTGCGTTGCGCTTGCACGCAAGTCACCACATTACCAAAGCCAACGCCCCCAACCAAACCGTGCCCACTACGTGCCCAATTAGCGCGAACCTTAAACTGGGGGCATGAGCACCCACGGTTTCACCGCATCCTCGTTCGACCACATTCGCGACACTTTCGACACGATTCTCACCGACCAACCGGCAGGGGGCGCGGCGTTCGCGGTATTCGTCGAGGGCGAGTGCGCGATCGACCTGCACGGGGGTGACGCCCGTCCGGGCATGCCGTGGACGCCCGAGACCCTGTCGGTCATGTTCTCAAACAACAAGGGGCTTGCGTCGATTCTTGTCGCGAGGCTCGTCGAGTCTGGTGCGCTCGATCCCGATGCGCCACTCATCCAGTACTGGCCCGAGTTCGGT
>JBIIBI010000009.1:0-14564 GCA_044239485.1 Microbacteriaceae bacterium
GTCGCAGTGCACACGGACGTTCACTGCGTTTGTCGCTACAGTGTGAACCCGAATCGCAGAGATCGCGGCCGGCGCTGTTCGGTAGTCCGCGAGGACAACGATTCGGAACGAGTCACCGTCCTTGGCTGGACCCATGACCCGATGACGCGAAACCTCGTCGAGTTCGCGAACTGATTGTAGGTCGGCGATTGAGCCACGCACCGCGATTGCTCTCGTTGCCGGCGGGAATCCCAAAGCACGCCGTTCCCGTAATTCCGTTTCGATGATTGTTTCCCACTGGTTGGAGGCGAAAAGACTTGCAAACGCGCCATCGACGTTCGCGAGCACCACTGTTGCGCCGTCGGCGGCGAGACTGGAGGCGTGACCCCACCAACGGAGGCAATTTTCCGAAGTACGGAGCCCGGGGCGCTGTAGTTCTTTGTCCCCGTCGACGATCAAAACCGCCTCGAATCCCCCCGACACGATTGGCTCGGCTCCGCGGGTTGCAATGACGAGTGATTTCCTGCGCGGGACTTCGAGGGCGCGATGCTCCCCATCTGCCACCACAACGGGCACACCGGGGAAGGCCCGACCCAATTCATCGGCGGTCCGAACAGACCCGACTCCCGACCACGCCGTTTCTCGACCCGAACAGTGAGAGCACTTCAACCCGATTGGCGTGAGACCGCAGACACGACACATCACTGTTCCGTCGCGGTTTCCCGACAACAGCGAACGACAGGTTCCACAGCGGTGAGGCGTCCTACACGCAGCACAAACGACCTGCGGTGTGAAGCCGGGTCTCGAAACCTGGACGAGGACCGGCCCACGTTCCAGTGCTTCCCGAAGGACTTTCCAGCCACTGGAGGGGATCCGTGCGCGCGACGCGAAACCATCATCGCTGACGTCGTTAGCCAAGATCACCGATGCCCTGGCTGGTTTCGTCGAGGCGGGTTCAACAAATCCCAGTTCAACGAAGCGCGTCGATTCGACCGACGGCGTTATCGACGCGAAAACGAGACGTCCCCCCTCGAGGGAATTGCGAACGACCGCTGCGTCTCTGGCGTGAACATAGGGCGTGTGTGGTTCTTCCAAGAGCGGATCTGACTCGTCGACAACGATGAGCAACTCGAGATCGAGGACGGGCGCGTAGACGGCGGCTCGCGTACCGATCACGATGCGTGAATCGCCCGAGAGGATGTCGAGGTAGCGCCCGTAACGTTCGGATGGTGTGCCCGAGGAATCGACGGTCACGTGGGGCACATCACCGAGTGCGCGACTGAGAAGTGCCAGATCCCGCCAATCCGGAACCACCACAATCACGCCAGCCTCTGCGCTTCTGACCAGTTCGGCGACCTGAGAGAGCGAACGGAGTGTGGGTCCTTCTGTGGTTTCGACTACACCGGTGTCGAGAGTCATTACGGTTTTTGTGCTGGGTCGTGGCACCGGCATTGCTCGCGGCGAGAACTCTCGCCCTTTCTCGATACGAATACCGCGTTTGGGAATTGCTCCGCGAAGTACGTCGGCTGCACCCCCACCGTTTCGGTCGGCTACTGCGCGAGCCAAACTCCATAACGCGGGAGTGAGCACCGGGACGCTTCCGTGCGTCGACTCGATTTCGGCCAACACCATCTCGGTCGAAGATTTTTCAGAGATCTCAACAACGAAAGCGTCGATTCGACGCGCACCGCCCTTACCCAGCGGGACGCGCACGCGGCAGCCGACAACGACCTCGTGTGCCAACTCCGCTGGAATGACATAGTCGAGCAAGCGGTCTAGTCGCGGAACGGGCGACTCGACCAGCACGTGAGCGACTAGTCGCGTCACCGCTAACCGATTTCGGCCAGCGCAGCGCGGATGGCGTCTACCCGATCAAGCCGCTCCCAGGTGAAGTTGTCGCCCTCGCGTCCGAAGTGTCCGTAGGTCGCTGTCTGGCGGAAATTGCGGTTGAGCAGATCCAGGTCACGAATGATCGCCGCCGGACGAAGGTCGAACACCGACTCAAGAACGCGCTGAATCGTATCGAGCGGGACGGTCTCTGTGCCAAACGCTTCGACATACAAACCGATCGGCTCGGCCACACCGATTGCATAGGCGACTTGGACCTCGAGCCGGTCGGCGAGTCCTGCGGCGACGGCGTTCTTGGCCACCCAGCGCATTGCGTAAGCTCCAGAGCGGTCCACTTTTGACGGGTCTTTACCCGAAAAAGCTCCTCCGCCGTGTCGAGCCGCACCACCGTAGGTATCAACAATGATTTTGCGACCCGTCAATCCAGCGTCGCTGCCTGGTCCGCCGTGTTCGAACGACCCCGACGGATTAATGAAATAGGACACGGCACTCATGTCCAGACCGGAGGCCGCGAATACTGGATCAATGACGTGTTCGCGGACGTCGGCAGCGATGCGATCTTGCGAAATTGGGTGACCATCGACAATCGGAGCGTGCTGTGTCGACACAACAATCGCGTGAACGGTTCTCGGCACCTGCCCCTCGTACCCAACCGTCACTTGCGTTTTCCCATCGGGACGGAGGTACGAGACGATTCCCTGTTTACGCACTTCTTCCAGTCGTTCAGCTAGCCGGTGGGCGAAATAGATCGGCGCTGGCATCAACACCGGTGTTTCGTTGCAGGCGTAACCGAACATCAAGCCCTGGTCGCCGGCTCCGAGCTCGTCGCCTTTGTCGACAGCGCTATTGATCTCGGGCGACTGTTCGGCGATTGACATCATGATTCCGCAGGTTCGGCCGTCGAAATCGACTTCTGCCGAGTCGTAACCAATGTCGAGGATTGCGTCGCGTACGACTCGGTCGATATCAACGTAGCCCTCGGTGCGGACCTCCCCCGCAACGTGGATTAAACCGCCCGAAGCGAGGCATTCCACCGCGACCTTCGAGTTCCGGTCTTGCGCCAGAATCGCGTCGAGAATCGCGTCCGACAACTGGTCGCACAACTTGTCGGGGTGGCCGCTCGTAACGGATTCGCTCGTGAATAGGCGGAGGGTCATGGGGATATCTCTCTCTGTCGGCTGACAAGGGCGAAAAACCGAAACACACGTGGCTACACCTCTTACGACGCGGCGCCACAGAGCTTCGGAGTTCCCTTACAGCGTACTCGTGGGCTCGGACCCGAGACCTCGCCCCGCGACAACAAAAGGTCGGCGAATGGCCGGTCTACTTGGTGTTGCCGACTTCGACGAGGCCCTCGTTGATCTCGCGCATTGCGATGGTCAGAGGCTTCTCGTCAACAGAGAATTCGACAAGCGGTCCGGCGGTGGTGACAGTGCCCTCGGCGCGCTCTACGTAGTAGTCGTTAATCTCGCGGGCGCGCTTCGACGCAACAATAACGAGCTGATACTTCGAATCGACCTTCTCAAGGAGTTCGTCAATGGGAGGGTCAATGATGCCCTTGCTCGTGTTCATGGTTCGCCTTCCGACTAGATGTCTGTTATTAAGTGTACGACGGCTTCCGCTGCACCATCGACATCGTCGTTGACAATGGTGACATCAAACTCGGACTGCGCATCAAATTCGACTTTCGCCGTCTCGAGCCGACGAGCCTGTTCCTCCGGGCTTTCCGTTCCGCGGGTCTGAAGTCTGCGGACCAGTTCTTCCCACGACGGAGGCAGAAGAAACACGAGCAACGCTTCGGGCATTGCGTTCTTGACCTGTCGGGCGCCCTGAATATCAATCTCGAGGATGATGCTCGACCCACGTTCGAGAGCTGTGTCTATTGGTCCGCGCGGGGTGCCATAACGATGTTGACCGTGAACGACGGCCCACTCCAACATCTGCTTGGTCTCAACGAGGTCGTCGAACTCCGCTTCCGTCACAAAAAAATAGTGTTCACCGTCGACTTCTCCCGGTCGAGGTGGGCGCGTGGTCGCCGATACGGAGAATTGAACATCGGGGCGGGTCTCTCTGATTCGAGCCACAACAGTGCCCTTGCCCACCGCGGTCGGTCCAGCGACAACGACAAGCCTGCCTCGGAGTGGCTCGTGCCGATCATGAGTCGCTCGTGCACGAAGCCAATCGCCGAGTGTTGCAATCTGACGAGCACCCAGACCGCCGAGCCGTTTTCGCGGCGAAATTTCCAACTCATTGAGGATGCGCGGAATTTTTATCGCACCGATTCCACCGATACTTCCGAGAAACTCGGTGACGCGAAGGCTCGCCTCGGCGGAATCCGCTTCTTGCCATGCCTGAAGGGCGACCGCGAGCGGGGTTCGCTCCCCGGCCCCGATCGCGCGCTTGACCGCAGCACGCGCACGCCGTCTTTCAACGGCGATCAGAGACGCTTCACGGGGATCTCGCATTAGAGCCCCAATTCTCGCAGGTGTTCGTCAATGGAGTTCGCGACACCAGCGAGTCCCGATCGAACGACACTCCGGCTGACCGAGGGAATCACGTTCAGGGTCGCCGCCCCAAAAATCGCGCGGATGTCCGCGAGCGAAGCTCCTTGCGCACCGAAACCAGGAGCCAGTACCAGCAATCCGTCCATGTCCGAGGCGGTCAGTCCCGCACTGGTCAGGTTGCGAGTCGCGCCGACAACGACGCCCACCGTATTGGTGTCCCCCGAACGCTCTCTCGCATAGCGGGCAACGACTGCGGGCAGTGTGGACCCTCCGAGCGACGCTCGTTGGAGGTCATCGGCATCAGGGTTCGATGTTGCGCACAGCACGAATACCGTTGACCCGAGCGACTCTGCTCGCTGAAAGACGGGCTCGAGGGCATCGAAGCCCTGATAGGGGCTCACGGTAAGCGCATCACTCTGTAGCGGTCCTTCCGCCAGCCACGCGTCCGCGTAACCCTGCATGGTCGACCCGATGTCCCCGCGTTTTGCGTCGGCGATGACGGCAAGACCCGCCTCTCGCGCTTCACGGATTACCGTCTCTAGCGCCGCAACCCCAACCGACCCGAATCGCTCGAAATAGGCGACTTGTGGTTTAACAATCCCGACGCGAGAGGCTGCTGCCGACGTGATAGTTCGCCCGAATTCCAACGCCCCATCGGCAGTGTCGGCAAGACCGACCGCCACCAGTGTGTCGGCGCTCGGGTCAATTCCGACGCACAGCGGGCCAACCGACTCAACGATCGAATCGAACCGCGCGCCGAGACCCGTCACCACGACTCCCGGTCCGCTGCGTACTCCTGCAGGGAACGAACCGAAATCGGTTCACTGGACGATTCGATCGCCGCGACAGCCGCCGACACTTGAGCGATCGTCGTCACGAGTGCCTTATCGGCGGCAACGGATTCGCGCCTAATCTCCATTCCATCAGCGCGGGCACTTCGCCCCGAGGGTGTATTGATAATCAGATCAACCGACCCCGCCCGAATCAAGTCGATGATTGATTCCTCACCCGCGTCCGCCTCGTAGTGTTTTCGAACGGTCGCCACCGGTACGCCGTTGCGTGCCAGTATGTCCGCGGTTCCTCCCGTTGCCAACACGGTGAAACCGAGTTGTGCGAGTCGTTGAATCGGCAGAACGATTGATCGCTTATCGCGGTCGGCAACCGACACGAAAACGGTACCGCTCGTGGGAAGACCTCCGTATGCGGCGTCCTGGCTCTTTCGAAACGCGAGCGGGAAATTGCGGTCGATTCCCATGACTTCGCCGGTTGAGCGCATTTCCGGCCCCAACACCGCGTCGACGACTCGGCCTTCGAGTGTTCGAAACCGCTTGAACGGTAGGACTGCCTCTTTGACCGCAACCGGTGACAAGCGGGAAACCATCGAACCGTCTTGCTCGGGGAGGTGACCGTCGCGAACGAGATCAGCAATGCTCCTGCCGACCATGATGAGCGACGCCGCCTTCGCTAGTTGCGTTCCCATCGCCTTGGACACGAAGGGGACTGTGCGACTGGCTCGGGGGTTCGCCTCGAGAACATACAGAACGCCGGCGGATACGGCGAACTGTACGTTGAGCAGTCCACGAACACCGATTCCAATCGCGATCAATTTCGTCGCCGCGGTGACGTCATCAATCACTCCCCGCCCGAGCGTGACCGGAGGCAACGTACACGCCGAGTCGCCCGAGTGGACGCCCGCTTCTTCGATGTGCTCCATGATTCCGCCGATGTACAAACGTTCTCCGTCAAAGAGTGCATCAACGTCAATTTCGATTGCGTCCTCGAGGAATCGGTCAACCAAGAGCGGAGCGTTCGGCCCGATTATCGCCGAGTCTTTGATTCGATCGAAATAGTCACGGATGGATTCCGCATCGTAGATGATCTCCATGCCGCGACCACCCAGCACGTACGACGGGCGGACCAGCACCGGGTAGCCGACCTCGTGAGCAACTCCGATGGCCGACTCTACGTCTACGGCGACGCCGTTTCGGGGGGCGACGAGCCCGCACGCATCGAGGATCTCCGCGAAGCGGCCGCGTTCTTCCGCGATATCGATCGCATCGGGCGAAGTGCCCAGGATGGTTACACCGTTGCGTTCCAGCCCGTGAGCAAGCCCGAGCGCGGTCTGGCCGCCCAGTTGCACGACTGCGCCCAGAATCGTGCCACTAGCGCTCTCTGCGTCGATGACCGCCAGTACGTCCTCGAGCGTGAGCGGCTCGAAATAGAGACGGTCACTCGTGTCGTAGTCCGTCGAGACCGTCTCGGGGTTGCAGTTGATCATGATGGTTTCGTAACCGGCGTCCGAAAGGGCGAATGACGCGTGAACACACGAGTAGTCGAACTCGATACCCTGTCCAATTCGGTTCGGTCCGGACCCGATGATGACGACCTTGGTCCGTTCGGAGGGGATCACTTCGGTCTCGGTGTCATACGACGAGTAGTGGTAGGGAGTCAACGCTGGGAACTCACCCGCGCAGGTGTCGACCGTCTTGAAGACGGGGCGAATGCCCTGCTCGAGGCGAAATGCCCGGACGGCGTCCTCTGTCGTGTCCCAGATATCCGCGAGTTGGACATCGCTGAAGCCGTGGTTCTTTGCCGACCGAATTGCGTCGGTCGTCATCGGACCCGCCGCTAGCTCGGCCGCCACTTCGTTGATGAGCACAATCTGATCGATAAACCACGGGTCAATCGCCGTCGCCTCGAACGCCTGCTCAATCGTCGCACCCGCCCGCAACGCTTGCTGCAGTGTGACGATTCGACCATCGGTCGGCGTGCGCGACTCTTCGAGAAGTGCAGCGACATCACCAGTCGGCCCGTTCCAGTGGAAGGAACTCCCCCGCTTTTCGAGCGAGCGAAGAGATTTCTGAAGAGCCGTCGTGAAGTTCCGGCCGATAGCCATTGCCTCCCCGACGCTCTTCATCGTGGTCGTCAGTCCTGAATCGGCATCGGGGAACTTTTCGAAGTTGAAACGTGGCACCTTGACCACGACATAGTCGAGCGTCGGCTCGAACGACGCTGGAGTTACGCCGGTGATGTCGTTTGGAATCTCGTCGAGTCGGTAACCGATTGCCAATTTCGCCGCAATCTTTGCAATGGGAAAACCGGTCGCTTTCGATGCGAGTGCGCTCGACCGGCTTACGCGCGGGTTCATCTCGATCACAATCACGCGACCGTTCGCAGGGTCGATCGCGAACTGGATGTTGCACCCACCCGTATCCACACCGACCGCGCGAATGATTCGGATTCCGATGTCCCGGAGGTTTTGATATTCGCGGTCGGTAAGCGTTAGCGCCGGCGCCACCGTGAGCGAGTCGCCGGTGTGAACGCCCACCGGGTCGATGTTTTCGATCGAGCAAACGACGACCGTATTGTCGGTCGAGTCCCGCATCAACTCGAGTTCATATTCTTTCCAGCCCAAAATCGACTCTTCGAGCAACACCTCGCTCGTCGGGCTTTCGTGAATTCCGCTTTCGACCATTCGCCGGAGTTCCATCTCGTCGTGTGCGAAACCCGAGCCGAGGCCGCCCATCGTGAACGACGGACGGATGACGACGGGGTAGCCGGCAGCTTCGACGAAGTCGAGTGCACCTTCGACCGATTGCACGACGACGCTTTGCGCAACGTCCGCTCCGCACTCGAGAACCAAATCCTTGAAAATCTGGCGGTCTTCACCGCGTCGAATAGCCTCGAACTTTGCACCAATGAGTTCGACGTTGTACTTCGCGAGAATTCCCTGCTCGTGGAGCGCCATAGCCGCATTCAACGCCGTTTGACCTCCGAGCGTGGGAAGGATTGCATCGGGCTTTTCCTTCACGATGATCGCTTCGATTGCTGCCGTCGTAATCGGTTCGATGTACGTCGCATCCGCAAAATCGGGGTCGGTCATGATGGTCGCAGGATTTGAGTTGATCAGAATTACCCGGATGCCTTCCGCGCGAAGCACGCGGCACGCTTGCGTCCCCGAATAGTCAAACTCGGCTGCTTGACCGATCACAATCGGCCCGGACCCAATGACGAGGACGGAATTGATGTCATCACGTTTCGGCATTACTCGGCTCCTCGGTTATCAAGTACGAGTTCGCGGAACTGGTCGAACAAGTAGGTCGAGTCGTGGGGGCCGGCCGTAGCCTCGGGGTGGTACTGCACGCTGAATGCCGGTCGATCGAGTGCGCGAAGACCCTCGACACAGTCATCGTTCAGGTTGACATGACTGACCTCAACCTTTCCGAAACCGCTGGGCGAATCAATCACGCCGACAGTCGGAGCATCCACCGCGAAACCGTGGTTGTGAGCCGTGATCTCGATGCGGCCGGTCTTTTTGTCGAGCACGGGCTGGTTGATGCCGCGGTGCCCGTATTTGAGTTTGTAGGTATCGAAGCCAAGGGCACGACCGAGCAGTTGATTTCCGAAACAGATTCCAAAGAACGGGATGCGTTTCTCAAGAACCGCCCGCAGAAGCTCGACGTGCCGCTCGGATGCGCTTGGGTCGCCAGGACCATTTGAATAGAAAACCCCAACCGGGTTGATCGCAAGAATCTCGTCAAGTGTCACCGACTGCGGCAACACGTGAACGTCGAACCCGCGGGCCGCGAGGTGGCCGAGCGTTGCGTTCTTGACTCCCAAATCCAGCACGGCGAGAGCGCCAATCGATGGGCCGACCGCGGGAACCACGTAGGTCTGTTTCACCGAGACTTCCATCGACAGGTTGCGACCCGACATTTCGGGCGCCGCGGCAACCGCTGCGAGATACTGCTCGGTGGTGCGACCGTCGAGTGGGAAAATGCCGGCGCGCATCGCCCCTGCCTCACGAATGATTCTGGTGATGGCCCTGGTGTCCACTCCCGATATTCCGACGACCGCTCCGGCAACGAGATCGTCGTCGAGGCTCCTTTCGGAGCGGAAGTTGGAGGCACGACGAGCTGGGTCACGGACAACATATCCCTCGACCCAGATTTGGCTGGACTCTTCGTCTTCGCTGTTCATCCCGGTGTTTCCAATGTGGGGCGCTGTCTGTACGACGATTTGTCCTGCGTATGACGGGTCCGTGAGTGTCTCTTGGTAGCCGCTCATCCCCGTTTGAAACACGATCTCGCCGATTCGTTCACCGACCGCGCCATACGACGCTCCGTCGAATCGATTACCGTCTTCGAGGACCAGAGTGGTGTTCGCGGTCATGATTTCCTTATCGTCGCGGGGTCGACCAGAGCGCCGTCGATGACGGTCTCTGTGCCGTTGAAGATGGTGGACACGATTCGTCCCGGCAACGGGATTCCGATGAACGGGCTGTTGCTCGAGCGACCGTGTAAACGCGACGAGTCCCACTGTGCGGTGTAAGCGGGGTCGACCAGCGTGATGTTCGCCGTGCTACCCACCGCCAATGGCGCGGCGTAGCCCTCGACTCGTCCAATCGCCGCCGGAGCGACCGACAAAACGCGCGCGACTTCTGACCACGAGATGTGGCCCGCATCAACGAGTGCGTGTTGCACAACGCTCAGCGCCGATTCGAGACCCACCATGCCGAATGACGCGTCGTGCCACGTGCAATCCTTCGTCGAACTCGCGTGAGGGGCATGGTCTGTGGCCACGATGTCGATGGTTCCATCCGCAACAGCGCGACGAAGTTCTTCCACGTCATCGGCAGTTCGAAGCGGTGGATTGACCTTGAACACGGGGTCATACGTGAGCGCGAGGTCCTCGGTCAAGAGCAAGTGGTGGGGTGTGACTTCTGCCGTGACGTCGATTCCGCGCTTTTTGGCCCAACGAATCACGTCAACGGAACCAGCTGTCGAGACATGGCAGACGTGCAATCGCGCTCCAACATATTCGGACAGCAGAACATCGCGAGCAATGATCGACTCCTCTGCAACTCTCGGCCAGCCGCGAAGCCCCAGTTCACTCGACACGCGTCCTTCATTGAGAACAGCGTCCACCGTGAGTCGAGGGTCCTGAGCGTGCTGGGCGATGACTCCGCCGAACGTGGACACGTATTCCAGGGCACGACGCATCAGCAGCGCGTCGCCGACGCACCGACCATCATCAGAGAAGACGGTCACCGCAGCGCCACTGTTCGCCATGCCACCGATATCCGCGAGTTGTTCACCGTCAAGATTCTTGGTCACCGCTCCGATCGGACGAACCTGAACGTATCCGGCAACACGACCACGCTCGGCGACCAGTTCGACGAGTTCCGCCGTGTCCGCTACCGGACTCGTGTTGGCCATTGCATGGACTGTCGTGAATCCCCCGGCCGCCGCGGCCCGGGATCCCGAGAGGATTGTCTCTGCTCCTTCGCCACCGGGCTCCCGAAGGTGGGAATGCAGGTCGACGAGCCCGGGAAGAGCAACCAGGCCGTGTGCATCAATTACTCGGTCTGCAGGTTCAGAGATCGAACCGACCTCGCGGATCGAATCTCCGTCGATGAGAATGTCGGACGTGTCTGCGCCCATGAGCGAAGCCCCGCGGATCAGAATCGTCATCGTGAGTCTCCCATCAGCGAGTACAGGACTGCCATTCGGATCGCGACACCGTTTGCCACTTGTTCGGTGACCGTCGACTGCGGTGAGTCGGCGACGCTTCCAGAAATCTCGAGCCCGCGATTCATGGGCCCCGGGTGCATAACAATCGAGGTCGACGGCAATCGGCGAAGTCGGGAGTCGTTCATTCCCCACAGCGCACTGAACTCCGATTCGGAGGGAAAAAACCCGCTCGTCATTCGTTCTTTTTGGACGCGTAACGTCATCACGACATCGGGTTGCGTCTCGATTGCTTCGTCAAGTGTGGAGACCACGGTTGCTCCCCAACCGTCGATCTCGCGGGGCAAAAGAGTTCGGGGTGCGGCCAGGGTCACGGAAGCACCGAGCGTCCGAAGAAGCAATGCGTTGCTGCGCGCGACGCGCGAGTGGAGGATGTCGCCCACAATCACCACCGCGACTCCCGACAAATCCGATCCGCGGGCCGTGTCTCCGCGGAGCCGGGAGCGCATCGTGAACGCGTCGAGGAGGGCCTGAGTGGGGTGTTCGTGGGTTCCGTCACCAGCGTTGATGATGTGCGCATCGACCCAGCCGTTGTTCGCCACGGTCGCAGCGACACCGGAGTGGGAATGGCGAAGCACAATGAAGTCCGCTCCCATCGCTTCGAGTGTTTGGAGTGTGTCCTTGAGGCTTTCCCCCTTCGAGACACTGGAGCCTTGCGCCGTGAACGTGGTTACATCAGCACTGAGTGCGAGAGCGGCCGCCTCGAACGACAGTCGAGTCCTGGTGCTGTCTTCGAAGAACACGTTCGCGACAGTTTTGCCTCGGAGTGTCGGTAGTTTCTTCACATCGCGGGAGCGAACATCGACCATGTCAATCGCCGTGTCAAGCATCGCGATTGCTCTCTCAGTCGTGAGGTCCCGTGTCGAAATGAGGTGCTTCACGCGATACTCACCTCGTCCAGATCATCGACTTCGGCAATCGATACGTTCACTCGTTCGCTGGTTGAGGTCGGCAGGTTCTTTCCGACGAAATCGGCTCGTATCGGCAGTTCACGATGTCCGCGATCGACGAGCACGGCGAAGCGAACTACATCGGGTCGACCAAGCGCGGTGATGGCGTCCAACGCCGCTCGAACGGTTCGCCCCGAGAACAGAACGTCATCGACCAGAATCACCGTGCACCCGTCGATACCCGACGCTGGAATCTCGGTTGCGACGGTGGCGCGGGTTGATTGCGTAGCCAAATCGTCGCGGTACATGGTGACGTCCAGTGTTCCAACCTGAACGTCCTGGGGCTCGATGTCCGCCACGAGACGAGCCAGCCGCTGCGCGAGATATACCCCTCGGGTGGGAATTCCGAGGAAAACGAGACCTTCGCGGCCACGTTGAGATTCGACAATCTCGTGCGCAATGCGCTTGAGAGCCCGGTCGATGTCGGGCTTGGTGAGAACGATACGCGTCACTCAGCAATTCCTTTCCCGCCTCACAGGACGCTTTAAAGGATTCAGTAGTGCAACTCTAGTCGTTGCTGCGGGAACTGCGAGTGACCGCGCCCAAAATTCCGCCGATGAAATTTACGGCGTCATCCGATCCGTACTCCGCAGCCAGCGCAAGTGCCTCCGAACGAACCACGTCGGATGGAGTGTCGGTGTAGGTCAGTTCCCAAATCGAAATGCGAAGAATTGCGCGGTCCACGGGATACAGGCGCGCGAGGGTCCATCCTGTCAAGGACGCCGAAATGACTGCATCGATGGCCGAGCCGTTCGTGTCGAGACCGGCGAGGATCGAGCGAACGAAATCTGCTTCCGTCAGAGACTGCAGTTTCGCTCCCTGCCGTGTGTCGAAATCGGCAAGAGCTTGAGTGAGAGTACGGCCGCGTTGTTCTGATTCGTACAACGCGTCAAAAGCCGCCTTGCGCGCCTTCGTTCGAGCAGACACTATTCGTTTACGCGGCCGAGGTACGAGCCGTCACGTGTGTCGACCTTGACCTTGGTTCCCTGCTCGAGGAAGAGCGGAACCTGGATTTCGAGTCCTGTTTCGACCGTTGCCGGTTTGGTACCGCCAGTCGAACGGTCTCCTTGCAACCCCGGCTCGGTATACGTGATTTCGAGAACGACAGAGGCGGGCAGCTCGATGTACAACGGGTTCTCGTTGTTCATCGCAATCTGTACATTCTGGTTTTCCAGCATGTAATTCTTGGCATCGCCGACCGCAGCGCCCGTGAGCGTGATTTGGTCGTAGTCATCGAGGTTCATGAATACGAAGTTCTCGCCATCCTGGTACAGGTACTGGTAGTCGCGACGGTCAACTGTCTCGAAATCAATCTTCGTGCCGGCGTTGAACGTTCGATCGACGACCTTGCCCGTCATGACGTTCTTGCACTTGGTGCGAACGAACGCTCCGCCTTTGCCCGGCTTGACGTGCTGGAACTCGATTACGGCCCAGAGTTGTCCGTCGAGGTTGAGAACGCTACCGTTCTTGATGTCATTGGTCGTTGCCATGGTGCGATAGATCCTTTGGTTTGGGTGTGAAAAGCGGAGAGATTAGCGGCGCGAGCGGACTGCCGCGAGAGCCAGGTGATAGGACTGAACACCGAAACCCGCGATAACGCCCGTAGCAACCCCGGATATGACCGAGGTGTGACGGAATTCCTCCCGCGCGTGCGGGTTGCTGATGTGCACTTCGACGACCGAGAGTCCGGCGCCGGTGAGCATCGCGACCGCGTCGCGAAGCGCATACGAATAATGGGTAAATGCTGCGGGATTCAGGATCACTTCTGCTCGCGCGTCGAGCGCTTCATGAAGCCACCCGATAAGTTCCGACTCGTCGTTCGTTTGACGGACCGAAATTGTCTCTGCCGGAGCGGCCGCGGCGTTAAGTGACTCCACGAGTTGTTCCCACGTCGTTGATCCGTACACATCAGGCTCACGGCTCCCCAATCGCGAAAGATTGGGTCCGTTGAGGACGAGAATCGTGGTCATTGGACTAGCCTAACCAGCGATTTCTTGATATGCCGCGAAGAGAAGCGAGTCATCGCCGACCGTCGTCACGGTCGGGCGCGCAATGCCATCCAACAAGACGAAACGTAACGCCGCGCCGCGAGCCTTTTTGTCGCGTTGCATGGTGGCCCGGAGCGTCTCCCACCGGGCGGCGGGATAAACCAACGGAAGTCCGAGTCGTTCGCCCAAAATGAGTCGATGGCGTTCGACATCCGAGTCACTGAGCGAGCGCACGAGCCGAGACAGCTCGGCCGCGAACATCATTCCGATACTGATTGCCACGCCATGGCGCCATCGATATCGCTCGGCGTGTTCGATTGCGTGTCCCAGAGTGTGTCCGTAGTTCAGGGTTTCCCGCACGCCCTGTTCCGTGAAGTCCTCCCCCACGATCGTGGCTTTCACCTGAATCGCTCGGCGCATGATGTCGGCCGCGAGGTCGCTCGTCAGGTCGAGACACGTGTCGACCGACGAGTCGAGGTCGTCGAGAATCGAGGGATCCGAGATAAAACCTGCCTTCGCTATTTCCGCAAATCCCGTCCGAATTTCTGTTTCCGGAAGGCTCGACAGCAACTCGGTGTCGACGAGAACGGCGGCGGGTGAGTGAAATGCGCCGACGAGGTTCTTGCCTTCCGCGGTGTTGATGCCCGTCTTTCCGCCGACCGCGGCGTCAACCGAGCCCAAGACCGTCGTCGGAATGTGCACGATTCGAACGCCACGCAACCACGTTGCCGCAACAAACCCTGCCAAATCTGTCGTGGCTCCGCC
>JBIIBI010000124.1:0-3679 GCA_044239485.1 Microbacteriaceae bacterium
ATGAAGCACACGATGGCCTACAAGAAGGGCGAGAAAATCGCGCTCGATTGGAAGCCCGTCGTCATCACGAAGTACCCACCCATGGAGAGGAAGTACTAATGTCCGAACTCGGCGTGGTGCAATCGTTCACCGTTACTTTCATCGTGCGTCGTTTCAACCCGGAAACTGACGAGGAACCGTACTGGCAAGATTTCGACGTTGACATGTATTCGACCGATCGTGTCCTTGACGGGCTCCACAAGATCAAGTGGGAACAGGACGGCTCGCTGTCTTTCCGTCGTTCCTGCGCTCACGGAGTTTGTGGCTCGGATGCGATGCGCATCAATGGTCGCAACCGTCTCGCGTGCAAGACCCTCATCAAAGACCTCGACATTTCCAAGCCCGTTTACGTGGAGGCTATCAAGGGATTGCCGCTCGAAAAGGACCTCATTGTCGACATGGAGCCGTTCTTCGCCGCGTATCGCGAGGTCCAGCCGTTCCTGCAATCGACCTCAAAGCCGGACAAAGAAAACATCCAGACCCCCGAGCAGCGTGACCGATTCGATGACACGACCAAGTGCATCCTGTGTGCGGCCTGCACGACGTCGTGCCCAGTCTTTTGGACCGACGGACAATACTTTGGTCCGGCCGCGATTGTCGCTGCTCACCGCTTCATTTTTGATTCTCGAGACGAGGCCTCACAGGTCCGCCTCGACATCTTGAACTCGAAAGAAGGCGTGTGGCGTTGCCGCACCACCTTTAACTGCACCGAGGCGTGCCCCCGTGGCATCGAGATCACCAAGGCGATCTCTGAGGTCAAGCAAGCCACCATCAGCGGCGTCCGCCGCTAGGCTGTGCGCCGGAACGTGTTGGCTTCGCCCATCACCACCCCCAACCTCGTTGTCGTTGCGTTCGCTATGTCGAAAGAGGTCCAACGGTGAAAATCGTGTGCGTCACGTCGTGTTTTTCGGGAATTGTGCACACCTACATTGCCGCCGAAGCATTTCAGCGATCTGGTGAAACACTCGGTCACGAGGTTTTTGTTGAAACCCAGGGGTCAGCCGGTTCAGGTCCCGTTGCCCAAGACCTCATCGATTCGGCCGACGGGGTGATTTTTGCGGTTGATCTCGAGGTCACTGGGCGAGACCGTTTCGCGGGAAAGCCCTATCTTCACGTCGATGTCGCCGCTGCAATCAATGGCTCCACCGACTTGATTCAGCAACTTCTCGGTCAAATCCGCGATGGCACCGCCGCACGAGTCGAAGCCGCACAGCCAGCGGAATCAATTTCGGAACCCTCGGAAAGTGGTCAGAAAAAGAAGGGGTTCTTCGGGAAACTCTTCGGCAAGGGACACTGACACCTCCCGAGGTCGGACCGCGCGAACGTAGGATTGACCCATGGTTACGCGCATCGCATCGGTCAACGTCAACGGCATTCGCGCCGCGTATCGCAAGGGCATGGGCGACTGGATCGCCGATCGTAAACCTGACATCGTGGCTGTTCAAGAAGTTCGAGCCGAGCGCGCGGACATCGACGCACTCGTCGATTCGACGTGGCACGTCATCAACGACGAGGCAACCGCCAAGGGCCGCGCCGGTGTCGCGATTTTGTCGCGGAGTGAACCGGTTGCCGTCCGCACCGAGTTTGGTGCAACCGACTTCGACAGCGCGGGGCGCTGGATTGAAGCGGATTTCCTCATCAACGGGAAAACCCTGACCGTGGTGTCCTGTTACGTCCACTCGGGCGAAGTAGACACCCCGAAACAGGTCGAAAAGTACAAATTCCTCGACGCGTTCGAAACCCGCCTCGCGGAACTTGCCGCGGGTGGCGCGCTCGCTCTCGTCATGGGCGACCTCAACGTCGGTCACCGCACCCTCGACATCAAGAATTGGAAGGGCAACACGAAAAAGGCGGGATTCTTGCCGGCTGAACGTGAGTATTTCGACCGCATTGTCGGCGCTGAGGAGGAACCCGCCTACAACGCCGGAGCCGGACTTGGTTGGGTGGACCTCGGCCGTCGTTTCGCGGGTGAAGTTCCGGGGCCGTATACCTGGTGGAGCCAGCGTGGTCAGGCGTTCGACACTGATACCGGCTGGCGCATCGACTATCACTTGGCGACTCCGCCTCTTGCCGAAACTGCGCTGACCTACGCCATTGACAAGGCTGATGCGTGGGATACTCGCTGGAGTGACCACGCACCCGTTGTCATCGATTACGACATCTAAGGATTGACATGACCGGCCAACGCCTGTTTTCGGGAATGCAACCGAGTGCCCAATCGTTGCACCTCGGTAATTACGCCGGCGCGCTGTTGCAGTGGCGCGAGATGCAGTCGACACACGACGCGGTGTTCTGCGTTGTCGACCTTCACGCCATTACTGTTCCGCAAGATCCCTCGGAACTGCGCGAAAACACCCGCCGAACGGTCGCCCAATACATCGCGGCGGGCATTGACCCGGACCACTCGACGCTGTTCGTCCAGTCGCACGTCCCCGCACACGCTCAACTCGCCTGGGTCTTCAACACCATCACGGGCTTCGGTGAAGCATCGCGCATGACCCAGTTCAAGGACAAGTCCGCCAAGCAGGGTTCGGATTCGGCCAGCGTTGGACTGTTTACCTACCCGATTCTGCAAGCCGCAGACATTCTCTTGTACGACGCCGTGACCGTCCCCGTCGGCGAGGACCAGCGTCAACACATCGAATTGACCCGCGACATTGCCACCCGTTTCAACTCGCGGTTTGGCGAGACCCTGACCGTCCCCGAGGTTCGAATCCTCAAGGAGTCGGCCAAGGTCTTTGACCTCCAGAACCCCGAGTCCAAGATGTCCAAATCGGGCGAATCACCCCAGGGCATCGTCTGGCTGCTCGATGAACCCAGCGTGACAGCGAAAAAAATCAAATCGGCCGTCACCGATACGGAACGTGAAATCCGGTTCGATCCAGCGGGAAAGGCGGGCGTGTCCAACCTTCTCGGAATTCTCTCGCTATTGGGCGGATCCACCATTCCGTCTCTCGAAGCTGAATTCGCGGGTAAGGGTTATGGCGACCTCAAGGGAGCGGTAGCCGACGCCGTCGTCGCCGAGTTTGAGCCGATTCGACTGCGCGCACTCGAACTCCTCGCGGACCCCGCCGAACTCGATCGTCTCCTCGCAGTCAACGCGGATCGGGCGGCGGAAATCGCAGAGGCGACTCTCTCGCGCGTGTACGACGCGATTGGCTTTCTGCCCCGCGCCTAATCCTTGGCTGATTCTTGGATATTGCCGTGGCAGGAATGTTCGATGAGGGATACCATGGGAACAGAGCACGTGCTCCGGGGTCAGTGAAAATCTGAGCCGGCGGTTAAAGTCCGCGACCCGTAAGGCTTCGGCCAAGCGGTTGACCTGGTGAAACTCCAGGACCGACGGTTATAGTCCGGATGAGAGGATGCACGATGGGGTTCACCGAAGGTTGGTGTGCCTCGCGACGCCTTGTCGCATCCCCGGATTCCCTGCTCAGAAGGAGTCCAGATGCCCATCAGTACATACGATGACGCGATGCGCCGCGCACGCGAGCTCGCCGAACGCGGTCCCCGAACGGGCGAGAACCCCCAGGTGGGTTGTGTTCTTGTCGACGACACGGGCGCGATCGTGGCGGAAGGCTGGCACCGTGGAGCCGGCACCATGCACGCCGAGGTCGACGCTCTGTCCAAAGTCGAAAGT
>JBIIBI010000125.1:0-3677 GCA_044239485.1 Microbacteriaceae bacterium
CCGAGACAATCTTGCGAACCGTGTTCGCGTCGTGCACGAAATTCTGTCCCCACTTCTTCGTCGGCGACACATCAAGCCGCTCGGCGAGGGCGCGAATCTCGGTCGCGCCAAGAAGTGTCACCACGTGCCGTAGACCGTTTCTGTGTTGCGGGCGACGTCGGCACCCAGCTCATCGGCCGACACCCCGAGGTGTTCCGCCATGAACCGCAGGGTAAACGGAATGAGGTACGGCCCGTTGGGCCGTCCGCGGAACGGCGTCGGTGTGAGGAACGGCGCATCCGTTTCGACCAACACGAGTTCACGCGGTGCAACGGACAGCGCCGCACGGATTCCTTTGGCGTTTCCGAACGTCACGGTTCCCGCAAATGACATGTACCACCCGTGGTCGGCACAGATCCGTGCGAGTCCCTCGTCACCCGAGAAACAGTGGAAAACGGTTTTCTCCGGGGCGCCAACGCGCAACAGCGTCTCAACGACTTCGCCGTGGGCATCCCGATCATGAATCTGCAGCGCGAGTCCGTTCGCCTTCGCGATGTCGATGTGCGCCTCGAACGAATACAACTGCGGCGCCCGACCCGGCTCGTCGGTCCGAAAGAAATCCAACCCCGTCTCGCCGACTGCACGGACTCGGTCGCGCGTTGCCAACTCGGCAATTCCGGCGATGTGTTCGTCGAGCACTCCCCGCTCGGTCAATCGCGGCGCTTCGTTCGGGTGAATTGCAACGGCGGCCAGAACCCGCGGGTCCCGATCGGCGAGGTCGGCACTCCAGCGCGAGGTCTCGAGGTCGGTTCCGACCTGCACAACACCCTTGATGCCCACCTCGACGGCGCGGCGTAGGTTTTCCTCCGGCGCGAGCGGGTTCTCGCCGTCCGCGATCTCGAGGTGCGTGTGGTTGTCGTACACGGGAACCGCCAGCGGTTCGGGAAGCGGTGGGAACTCGAGGTCACGCTTGACGTCTCCGTCGGTGTCCTTTCGCGCCCGCAGCGGTTCCGACACCGTTATTCCTCGATGCGGGGGAACAACGAGTCGAGGCTCGACACGCGAATTCCCGCGGGAGCAATCCCCCACTGTCCGGCGCGCGACAAGTGCTGGTCGGTCAATGCGCCGAGCGCCTCGCCAAGCCCGAGCGCGTCCCACAGTTTCTGAGTCGCGGTCGGCATGACGGGCGACAGTCCAACGACGATCGCGCGCAACCCCTCGACCGCGGTGTACAACACCGTGTGCAGACGGTCGCGGTTCGCGTCGTCCTTTGCGAGAACCCACGGCTCTTGTTCCGTGATGTACAGGTTCAGTGCGTCGACGATAGTCCACACCGCGTTGATCGCGTCGTGAATCGCGAGGCGATCAATCGCCTTGTTCGCGGTCTCGAACGCCCGCGACACCGTGTCGACGATGACGGCATCGGCGTCGTTGAGTTCCATCGGAGCCGGAACGACATCGTCGCAGTACCGGTTGATCATTGCGATGACTCGGCTCGCAAGGTTTCCGAACCCGTTCGCCAACTCGGCCTGGTACCGCGCGGCGAGGTCCTCCCACGAGAACGATCCGTCCTGCCCGAAGTTGATGGCGCTCATGAAGTAATAGCGGAACGCGTCGGCCCCGAACACGTCGGTGATCTGGTGAGGAGCGATTCCCGTCAGTTTCGATTTCGACATCTTTTCACCACCGACGAGCAGCCAGCCGTGACCGAAGACGCGCCGCGGCGGCTGAAGCCCAGCGGCCATCAACATCGCCGGCCATATGACCGCATGGAATCGGGCGATGTCTTTTCCGACGATGTGAATCGCGGGCCAGCGCTGCGCGAATTCGTCGTCGTCCGAACCCCACCCCGTCGCCGAGATGTAGTTGAGGAGGGCGTCGAACCAGACGTAAACGACGTGGCTGTCGTCCCACGGGATTTTGACACCCCAGTCGAAGGTCGCACGCGAGATCGAAAGGTCATCGAGTCCGCGCTTGACGAACGAGATGATTTCGTTGCGGACGCTCTCGGGCTGAATGAAATCGGGCTGCGATTCGTAGAGGTCGAGGAGCTTCTGTTGGAAGTCACTCATCCGGAAGAAATAGTTCGATTCCTTGAGCGTTTCGATGGGACGTGTGTGGATTGCGCACACCTTTTCGCCGGGGAATTCGTCGCCGCCATCGAGCAGGTCGCCGGGCTGTTTGTATTCCTCACACCCGACGCAATAGAAACCTTCGTATTCACCGGAATAGATGAACCCGTCGTCCTTGAGCTTCTGCAGGAACTTCGAGACGGCGACCTCGTGCCGCTCGTCGGTCGTTCGAATGAAGTCGTCGTTCTGAATCGTGATGGTGTCCAAGAGCGGCAACCACGCGTCGGCGACCAGTTTGTCGGCCCACTCCTTCGGGGTCACGCCGTTCGCGGTCGACGTGCGCAAAATCTTTTGGCCGTGCTCGTCGGTGCCGGTCAGTAGCCAGGCGTTCTTGCCGTTCTGGCGATTCCAGCGAGCGAGAACGTCGGCGGCCACCTCCGTGTACGCGTGACCGATGTGCGGGACATCGTTGACGTAGAAAATCGGGGTGGTGATGAAGTAGTTTTCGGCGCTCGACATATTGTCTCCAGTTTACGCGTCGCGCGAACGCGCCAGCGCGGCCGAGTACAGGTCGCGGCCAGGGATGCCCGTCGCGTCGGCAACCGCCCGACTCGCTTCCTTGAGCCTCTCGCCCGACGCAACCCGCGCGACGACATCGGTGACTGCGTCCTCGAGTGACATCGGCACGACCTCAGCCCCCGCAACGAGGAACACGATTTCGCCGCGGTTCTCGCCCGCGAACCTCTCGGCGAGTTCGGCAAGCGTCCCGCGCACGACCTCTTCGTACATCTTGGACAACTCTCTGACCACGGTCGCCAGCCGATCCGGCCCGAACGCGTCCCGCGCCGCGACGAGAGTGTCAGCGAGGCGATGCGGCGATTCATAAAAGATGAGCGTTCGAGGTTCGCGAGCCAATTCCGCGAAATACTTGGCGAGTCCCTTCCGAGGCACGAAGCCTTCAAACGCGAAACGGTCGGTCGGCAGCCCCGAGACGGCGAGCGCCGCAATCGCGGCGGAGGGCCCTGGGATCACACTGACGGTGACTCCCATTTCGTGGGCGGTTCGCACAACGACGTAGCCGGGGTCACTGATTCCGGGCATTCCAGCGTCGCTCACCATGACGACATCGCCGTCCTGCGCGAGCCGCACGATGTCGGCGGCTTTCGCAACCTCGTTGTGGTCATGCAGGGCGATGAGTTTCGCATTCGTCGTCAATCCGAGCACGTTCAGAAGGTGCTTGGTGGTGCGTGTGTCCTCGGCGACGATGATGTTCGCGTTCACGAGCACCTCGCGCAATCGGAGCGACGCATCACCGAGATTGCCAATTGGGGTCGCCGCGAGGATGAGCACAGCCCCATTCTCGCGTACCGTATTGCCTATGAGTGTTTCTGTTCGCCTCCGCGAGGTTCGCACGCGCATCGCCGCGTTGTCGCCGCGCGTCCAAACCGCTCTCCTCTACGGCCCGGTTCTCGTGCTCGCGTCGCTCATTCGTCTCGTCAATCTGCAGAGCCCCAGGGCTCTCGTGTTCGACGAGGTCTATTACGTTCGCGATGCCTGGACGATGTGGAATCTCGGATACGAGGCCGAATGGGTCGCGGCGGGCGACTTCGCGGGCGGCAACGTCAA
>JBIIBI010000126.1:0-3569 GCA_044239485.1 Microbacteriaceae bacterium
CGTTTTCACCCTTGACAACAAGATGGTCATCCCAGACCTTCTCGGCAAGTGTCCGAGGACGGTTCGTCTTGGCGTTCATCAGACCCAGTTTATCTGCGTGCGAACCGTTATTTTGCGGACTCTTCGCGCTTCGTGCGCGCGAGACTGGCGAGAACAGCGACGACCAGCGTGATCACAATCACGACGAGTGAGAGCCAGGTCGGTATCTCGGGAACTATCTCGACGTGCTTTCCGCCGTTAATGAACGGGAGTTCGTTGAGATGCAACGCGTGGTTGACGAGCTTGAAGCCGATGAACCCGAGAATGAAGGCGATTCCGTGACCGAGGTAGTGAAGACGGTCCACAAGGTCACCCAACAGGAAGTAGAGCTGGCGAAGACCCATCAACGCGAGAATGTTGCAGGTAAACACGAGGAACGGGCTTGTCGTGATTCCAAAGATGGCGGGGATCGAGTCGAGCGCGAAGACAAGGTCAATTGTGCCGAGCGAGACCAACACAAGAATCGCCGGCGTGAGGAACTTTTCGCCGTTGACCATCTTGCGCCACCGCTCGGTTTCCCGCCATTCGGGGTGGACCTTCAGCACCTTTTTGAGCCAGGCGATAACGAAATTGTCCTCACCGCTGCCGTGCTCGTCCTTCTCGCGCATCTGCTGAATTCCGACGTACACGAGGTACGCGCCGAAGATGTAGAACAGCCACGAGTAGCTCTCGAGCAGTGCGGCGCCCAGAACGATGAAGATGGCGCGGAAGACGAGCGCCAGGACGATGCCCATCATGAGCAGTTCCTGCTGCATCTTTTTCGGCACACGGAACTGGGCCATGATGATGAGGAACACGAAGACGTTGTCCGCCGAGAGCGAATACTCGGTCAACCATCCGGCAAAGAATTGCAGGCCGAGTTCAGTTCCGTTCATCCCCGCATCGTTGGCCACGAGAACAACGAGCAGCCCAAAAACGATGGAGAGACTCACATAAAACGTGATCCACAGCGCCGATTCGCGAGTTGAGGGGATGTGCGGGCGCCGGACGACGAGGAACAAATCGAAGAGAAGAATCGCCACCAGAACCGCATAGGACGCGATTTCGAACCAGAGTGGGAGGGCGCTATCCATAGTGCAAAAATTCTATCAGCGCAGTTTGGAATGCTGGGCACCGCGTGCACAAAACCCCCGACGGCGAACCGTCGAGGGCGAGTTGTGACCCCAGCGGGATTCGAACCCGCGTTACCGCCGTGAGAGGGCAGCGTACTAGGCCGCTATACGATGGGGCCGAACACAACTGGACAAGTATCGCACAGGCGGGGAACCGCGCGCAAACTGATGCGGTTAGGGGCGCGTGTCCAGCACGGGAAGTGCCCGCGGTGCAACCTCGACGTCCATCGGAAGCGGCGCGATGCGCTCGCCGTCGCTGTAGCCGACGAGGTTGGACGACTCGAGCCGGAACTTCTTCCCCTGGCGAATGACGACGCGGGGGTCGGTGATGTGCGTCCCCTTGAACACCCTCGGGTAAATCCGAATGAAATCGAAGCGGGATAGAGGCCTGACCATCATCATGTCGAGCAGTCCGTCGTCCGCTTTGGCCTCGGGGCAAATTTTCATCCCACCGCCGTATTGGCTGTTGTTCGCGATGGTCGTGAGGATGGCTTGTTCGGTCGTCTGTTTTCCGTCGATCGTGACGGTGTAGTGGATCGGTTTCAACTTTGCCAGTTCGATGAGCATCGCGACGGTGTAGCGTGACGGGCCCTTCGGAAAAGCGAGGTGATTGACCGTTTCGTTGACGAGCGCGTCGAATCCGGCCGACATCGTCGAGCAGAACCAGCGTTCTCCTCCCTTCCACGACATTCGCCCCGCATCTATTCGCCACACGGGTTTGTCGAGCGACGCGATCAACCGTGCGATCGCGGCATCGATGTCACCGATGGGCATCCGCAGGATTCCTTCGGCGGTGTCGTTACCGGTTCCGCTCGGCAAAATACCCAGAGGAGTGTCGGTGTTCACACACACGTTCGTCCCCAGCTGCGCGGTGCCGTCTCCGCCAACGACAATGAGGGCGTCAACACCGTCGGCCACCGCAGTCCGCGCCATCGTCTCGAGGTGCTCATACGAGTCGGTCGACAATTCAGCGACCTGGCGACCCGTTGCTCTCAGCGCCTCGACCAATCGGTGGCCGTAATCGCGGTGGGCGCCCTGCGCGGCGCTCGGGTTCACAGCCACAGCAATGTGCTGGCGCGACAACGTAGTCATTCCGAAACAGTAGCGTAAACGCCCGATAATTCGAGCAATTTAGTGCTGGGGTGCCTGGACTCGAACCAAGAACAAAGGTACCAGAAACCTCCGTGTTGCCAATTACACCACACCCCACAGGCGGCAGAGCCGCTCCGCGTTAGCCTACCAAACGGCACCGACCGCACGAAATCGGTCGTGGTTAGAGCGAACCACGCAACGAGGCAATGCGGGTGAGGCTGGATTCGCGTCCCAGGATCTCCATCGATTCAAAGAGTGGCGGGCTGATTCGACGACCAGAGATGGCGGTTCGCACCGAGCCAAACGCGCTGCGCGGTTTCAATTCGAGCCCCTCGATCAGGCTGGTACGAAGAGTCTCTTCGATGTTGGTCGTTGACCAATCGACAAGGTCAACCAGAGCCTCGTGCGCCGCGTCGAGGATTCGGGCGGCATCCGCATCCAGTGTCGCCCGCGCGTCGTCGGTCACGGTGAGGTCCGCGTCCTCGGTGAAGAGGAATCGAATCATCTCGGGGATTTCGCCCATCAACTGGGTTCGCTCCTGAATGTGCGGCGCGATTTCGGTCAGGCGAGCACGCTGGTGGCTCGTCGGGTTGGCATCAACCAACTCGGCGGCGTGGAGGTAAGGCAGGGTTCGCTCGATGAATTCGTCACGCGAAAGCAGGCGAATGTGGTCACCGTTGATGGATTCGGCCTTTTTCAGGTCGAATCGGGCGGGATTCGGATTGACGTCGGCGACATCGAAGGCGGCAATCATCTCGTCGACGGTGAAGATGTCGCGATCCGCCGCAATCGACCATCCCAACAGTGACAGGTAGTTCAGCAATCCCTCGCGAATGAACCCACGGTCGCGGTGGTGGAACAGGTTCGATTCGGGGTCGCGCTTGGACAACTTCTTGTTGCCCTCGCCCATGACGTAAGGAAGATGACCGAATCGCGGAACGAAGGTCGTCACGCCCGCCTCAATCAGCGCGTGGTACAGCGCGATCTGGCGCGGTGTGGACGACAACAGGTCCTCCCCGCGCAAAACGTGTGTGACGCCCATGAGAGCGTCGTCGACCGGGTTGACGAATGTGTACAGCGGTGCGCCGTTGGGACGCACGACGACGAAGTCTGTCGTTGTCCCGACGGGGAACGTGATGGGTCCACGAATCAGGTCATCAAACCCGAGGTCCTCGGCGGGAACGCGAAGCCGCAGCGCTGGCTGGCGACCCTCGGCGCGGAACGCCTCGCGTTCGTCGGCGGTCAGGTCGCGTTCGAAGTTGTCATAGCCCATCTTGGGGTCACGGCCGGCGGCAACATTGCGCGCTTCCATTTCCTCAGGAGTCA
>JBIIBI010000127.1:0-3561 GCA_044239485.1 Microbacteriaceae bacterium
ACGAATCACAATTCACGTGCCTAGTCGATCTCTGGAATCGGGAATCGCGATGGAACTATCGGGCCGAAAACCAATCGAGTGGTGCGTACGGCATTCCGCAGGCCCTGCCGGGAAACAAGATGCGCGCGGCGGGTAAAGATTGGCGCACCAACGCGGAAACCCAGATTCTCTGGGGACTCAGCTACATCTCGGATCGCTACGAGACCCCGTGCCGAGCGTGGGACCACAGTGAAGAAAACGGGTGGTACTGATGGGTCGCCGCAATCGACCCAAGCGCGACGAGACGACACCCATCGACATGATCCGTGCATCGGGCGGTCGGCGCACCGAATCGAAACGCGGCGAGGAGTGGGTCGTGCAAGACATCACGGAAAGTCGCGCAGTGAAGGAATACGCCTGTCCCGGCTGCGTGATCACGATCGAAATCGGGGTTCCTCACGTCGTGACCTGGCACTATGAGGGCTTGTTTGGTGAAGAGGCCGCGGTTCGCGACCGCCGCCACTGGCACACGTCGTGTTGGAAGATGTTCTGATGGAAGAAATCCGCAGTTCCACCGAGTTACCAGCGATCCGTCGCGACATCGAATTGCGCACCGAAGACGGCCACGTGCTCGTCGGCGAATTGTCAGTCCCCGAATCGGGAACTCCCGTTGGAACACTTCTCTTCCTCCACCCGCTCCCGACCGCGGGCGGGTACATGGATTCCCACATCATTCGAAAAGCGGCTCTGCGTCTGCCCGCGATGGCGGGGCTCGCGGTGTTGCGGTTCAACTTCCGCGGCGTGTCATCACCGCGCGGCAGTTCGCAGGGTGAATTCGGGCACGGTGTCGACGAGCGAATGGACCTCGAGGCGGCCATCGCCTTTATTCGTGACGAGGGGCTTCCCGCCCCCTGGGTCGTCGGCTGGTCGTTCGGCACCGAGGTCGCGTTGAATCACACGATAGATCACGACGTTGCGGGGCTCATTCTCTTGGCCCCACCCCTTCATCGCACGACTCCCGAGACCCTCGATCGTTGGAACGGCAACACCACGCCGATCGTTGCGGTCATTCCGGAACACGACGACTATCTCAAACCCGACGAGGCGCGCGAGCGGTTTGCGGTGGTTCCTCGAATCGAGATCGTCGAGGTCAAAGAAGGCAAACACCTCTGGGTGGGCGAGAAG
This sequence comes from Microbacteriaceae bacterium, assembly GCA_044239485.1. Taxonomy (GTDB): domain Bacteria; phylum Actinomycetota; class Actinomycetes; order Actinomycetales; family Microbacteriaceae; genus MWH-TA3. Next base: position 1,165 of record JBIIBI010000127.1, read on the forward strand.
CAGACCTATCGGGTTCTCAGCGAGATTGTCGCGCGAGTGAACCCGGCGGCACTTCCGCTACCGACAACGTTCGGTTAACGCAGTTCCTGTGCCGGGACCATCACTTGGCGCACGATGATAAGTACCGACGCCGCGATGGGAATCGCAACGATGGCACCGAGCACGCCCATCAGCGCGCCTCCGGCCAGTGCGGCGATGATGACGAGCACTCCGGGGACCTTCACGGCGCGGTTCATGATGAACGGCCCGATGACGTACGCCTCGATTTGGGTGTACACGAGGTAGTACACGGCCACCCAGATGGCGGTGGTCGGATCTGTCGGGTCGACAAGCCACTGCGTTGCGATGATGATGATGGAACCCGTGACCGTTCCCACGAGCGGAAGCAGCGAGAACATGAAAGCGATGAGCGCGAACAAGGCGGGGTATTCCGCCCCGATTAGTGTCATCGCGACGAAGCTGAGCATGCCGTTCGCCAGGCCTTGGGTTCCTTGCCCGACGACGTACTTTCCGACGGCGTCAACCACTTGCTCGGCGATACCGATGAATTCTTTGCGCTTCGATGCGGGAACCAGCTTGTATAGGGATTGCTTGATCGACGGCAACGAGATGACGAGGTAGATCGTCAGCATCAGCGTGAGGAGTGCACCGATGACACCGTTCGCAAAACCTGCACTGACAGTAAGGACGCCGCCCCCGATGTTCGCGAGATTTGCCGGATCGCTGAGGAAGGCGACGATGCTGTCAAGGGTTTTTTGAACGTCGAGTGCTTCGATGGGGATGATGGATTGAATCGCTGCAACCAATTCACTCAACGAGTTGTAGGACGTCAGAAATTCAAGCACCGACCTGTACAAGTTGGTCATTTGTTCAACGAGGACGGGCACCAGCGCCAGAACAAAACCCGCGAATACTCCCAAGACAGCCACGACGACGACAACAATCGCGAGCGGTCGCGGGAACTTCTGTTCGACGAGTCGCCGAACGATGGGGTCGAGTCCCAGCGCGATAAACAAGGCGAATCCGACGTAGGTGATGACTGTCGCCAGGGTTGCGACGGCGTTTCCGATGACGACTGCCGTGAGGACACCGAGCCCCCCGAGCAAGCCGAGCCGGAACGCGCCGTGAATCGTCATGTGAGGATCTACTTAGGCGTTTTTGGTGTTGATTTCGGCACCGTTTTCGGTGCCGCCGCCTTCGGGGCTGCTTTTTTCGGAGCCAACGACTTCGCCGCAAACGCGACGGCAGTGTTCAAGTCCCCGATGTACGACGCAATCGCGTCACGCTCTGCTGCGATTTCGGCAAGGCGTTGGGCGGCGTTGTCTAATTCTTGTTTTGCTTCGTTTCGCGCGGCACTCACAATCTGTCGCGCCTTGGCGTTTGCGGCGTCGATGGTCGAACGGGCCGCTTCTTTCGATTCGACGATCGCCATTTCGCGAATCTTGAGAACCTCCGGCTCGAGCCGATTATGTTCCTTCTGCAGCGAGGTCAAGTCTTTTTGGAGTTTCGTGAATTCCTTATTCGCGGCTTCCAGGTACGCCTCGTTCTGAGCAATGATGTCGCGGTGTTGTTCGAGCAATTGTTGTTCCAGCTCGTGGCGCCTCGCCGACACCTCGACGATGAGGTCGAGCTTTTGGCGATCCGCTTCCCCGATAAGACGGGCAATTTCGGCACGCGCCTCGTGAGCTTCTTTATCCATGACAAGTCGCTGCTCGGCAATCTCGCGGTCCAGCAAGGCTTGTTTTTCGGACATCTCTCGTTTGAGGGTCGCGCGCGCAGACGCGGCTTCCGTGGCCGCATTTCCGCGCACCCGGTTCGTTTCGCGGATCGCTTCGGCCCGAAGAGTTTCCACATCTTTCTCGGCAATCGAGGTGATGTTTTCTGCGTCAATTCTGGCGGCGCTCGTTTCGTACCGGGCTTTTTCTTCCGCTGCCGCGACCAGCGACTCCGCACGCGAGGTGGCGTCGTTGATGATCTGGTCCGCTTCAATTCGGGCATCGGCGATGACGCGCTGTGCCTGGATGTCGGCCTTCGAGATAAGAATCGTGGCTTGTTCTTCCGAGGTGCGCAACACCATTTCGAGTTTGGTGCCGAGCCCCGAATAGGTTGGCAAGTCGCCCTCGACCAGACCCTTTTTTCCGCCGAGTCGCGCAAGTTCGGTCGCGAGTTCGTTTCGCTCGGTGGTTGCCGCGATGATTTCACGCCGCAGGTTGGCGATGACCCTGTCTACGTCCTCGCGGGCGTACCCGCGCATCACGACAGGAAACTGTCCATCAATAGCCAATGTTGCCTCCTCGGGTTGCTTTGCCAGTTTACTCACGGCTACCCCTCGTGAGTAATCGGCATTGGGGAAATACACAGGGTCGGTCGGCTAAACTGGCGTTTTCAGTCGAAGGG
>JBIIBI010000128.1:0-3548 GCA_044239485.1 Microbacteriaceae bacterium
TACGACCGAACGAACGCGATTCTGTCGATGGGAACCAGTGCGCTCTGGCGTTTGGCCACGGTTCGCGCCCTTGGAATCATCCCCGGCGACCGTATTCTCGACATCGCAGCAGGCACGGGAACGTCCAGTGCCGCGATTGCGCGAGCGGGGGCTCGAGTCACTGCCCTCGATTTTTCTGCGGGAATGGTTGCCGTCGGACGTGAGCGCCACCCAGACATCGAGTTCGTCGAAGGCGACGCGACCGCACTCCCGTTCGATGACGCCAGTTTTGACGCCGTCACCGTTTCGTTTGGATTGCGGAACGTCAATGACCCCCACGCGGCGCTCGCCGAAATGCGCAGAGTGCTAGTCCCAGGCGGACGACTGGTGATCTGCGAATTCACGACACCGCCCAGTGGACTGGTCCGCCGAGCGTACGACTTTTACCTCGCAAAGGTGATGCCCCGAATCGCGAAAATGTCGAGCACCAACCCCGCCGCGTACACGTACCTTATGGAATCGATTCGCGATTGGCCTGCGCAGGGAGTCCTCGCGGGGTGGATTCGCGACGCTGGGTTCACCGGGGTCGGATACCGAAACTTGACCGGAGGAGTCGTTGCACTTCACCGCGGAACTACCCCTAAGAGCGCCGAGCGATGACCCACAAGAAATCAATCAGCTCGAACTTCGGACTCGAAGACGCACTGTCGTCAACGCCCGAGGAACGGGAACTGGTCAAACGACTGAGCGCCGGTGTCGAACGCATGGAGGAATCGCTGCAGTCGAACCTGCACTTCGGCGACGCCCACACGGACACCATCGCCCGTTATCTGTTTGAGGCGGGCGGAAAACGGGTTCGTCCGTTGTTGGCGATGATCACCGCCGAATTCGGAGACCCAACCCGTGACGACATCATCATGGGCGCTCAGGTGGTTGAACTGATTCACCTCGCCACCCTGTATCACGACGACGTGATGGACGATGCGGACCTTCGCCGTGGCGTCCCCACAACTCACACGGTGTGGTCAAATTCGGTGGCCATCATCACGGGTGACCTTCTGCTCGCTCGAGCGAGTTCGCTTGCGTCGACCCTCGGAGACGACATGGTTCGCTTGCACGCCGCAACTTTCGAACGCTTGTGCCTCGGTCAACTGCACGAAACGACCGGACCCCAGAAGGGTGCCGATGCGATTGCCCATTACCTCCAGGTGCTCGCGGACAAGACGGGGTCACTGATTGCCTCAAGCGCCGTCGTCGGACTGATGACCTCGGGCGCACCGCGTGAGTTCTTCGAGCCGCTTCGTGAATACGGCGAGAAAATCGGCGTCGCGTTTCAAATCATCGACGACGTGCTCGACCTCGACGGTGGCGAGACGGGCAAAGAGAAGGGCAACGACGTCCGTAATGGCGTCGCAACGCTCCCGGTCCTGTTGGCGCGAGCCGCGACCGATGCCGAGTCCGTATCGCTCGTCGAGCGCATCGACGCCGCAATCGAGGCGAACAAACCCGACACGTTCGCGGGTTTGATGGACGAACTCCGCGGGAGTCGCCATACAGCGGAAACCATCGCGAGCGCACGCCGCTGGGCGACCGAGGCGGTTGCCGCCCTCGACATACTTCCCGACGGATTGCCCAAGAAATCACTCGCGCGATTTGCCTCGCGCGTCATTGACCGAACGAACTAGGAACGATATGAAGCTTCGACTCGCGATCGTGGGCGCTGGCCCCGCCGGAATCTACGCCGCCGACATCCTGCAGAAATACGAGCGGGCGTTCGACGTGTCGATTGACCTGTTCGACCGTCTCCCCGCGCCGTACGGCCTCGTCCGATACGGCGTCGCCCCCGACCACCCCCGCATCAAGGGGATTATCAACGCACTTCGAGACGTTCTCGACTCGGGTGGAATTCGTGTTTTCGGGAATGTCAACTTCGGTACCGACATCACCCTGGACGATCTCAAACGGCACTATCACGCCGTGATTTTCTCGACGGGGGCAATTCGTGACGCTGACCTGAACATCCCGGGAATAGACCTCGAGGGATCCTTTGGCGCCGCAGATTTTGTGTCGTGGTACGACGGCCACCCGGACGTGTCGCGCGAGTGGCCGCTTGACGCGAAAGAGGTTGCGGTCATCGGCAACGGAAACGTCGCTCTCGATGTCGCGCGAATGTTGGCCAAGCACGCGGACGACCTGCTGCCGACAGAAATCCCCGACAATGTTTATCGAGTGTTGAAGGCGAGTCCCGTCACTGATGTGCACATCTTCGGGCGTCGCGGACCGATGCAGGTCAAATTCACACCCCTCGAACTTCGCGAACTCGGTGAACTCAATGACGTGGACATCGTTGTGTATGACGAAGATTTCGAATATGACGACGCGTCCAAGGCCGCAATTGAATCCAACAAGCAGATTTTTGTCATCAACAAAATCTTCACCCCGTGGCGCGAGGCCAAACCAGGAACGGCTAGTCGCCGGCTTCACATGCACTTCTTCGCCAACCCCGTCGAGGTGGTTGGTGACGGCGGAAAGGTCAGTGCCTTCCGATACGAACGCACAGAACCAGACGGTGCAGGCGGCGTCCGCGGAACGGGGGAAATGCGCGAACTTCCCATCCAAGCTCTCTACCGCGCGGTCGGCTACCACGGCACACAACTCGACGGTATTCCGTTCGACGACCGCCACGGGGTGATCCCCAACCACGAGGGACAGGTTATCGACGACAGCAACAACGTCCTCCCCGGCGTCTATGCCACTGGGTGGATCAAACGTGGTCCTGTCGGACTCATCGGTCACACCAAGTCCGACGCGATGGAAACAGTCGCTCACCTCGTCAAGGATCAGGCGTCCTGGTGGTCACCCGCCGATCCATCCGAAGAGGCAGTCACAGCGTTGCTCGACTCTCGCGGCGTTGTTTACACCAATCTCGAAGGATGGCGCCGTCTCGACAACCATGAAAAGGAGCTCGGCGCACCACAGGGCCGCGAGCGAATCAAGGTCGTCGACCGCGAAGAGATGATTCGCGTCTCTCGCGCGACTAACGGAAGTTGATGAACTGCACGTCGACCGGGAGGTCCTTGCCCTTGATCAACTGCATCGTCGCCTGCAGGTCATCGCGACTCTTCGACGAGACGCGAAGTTCTTCGCCTTGAATCTGAGGCTTGACCGACTTCGGCCCTTCATCGCGAATGATTTTGGCGATTTCTTTCGCGTGTTCGCTCGAAATCCCGCTCTTCACGGTGGTTTCGATGCGGTATTCCTTGCCGGACGCGAAGGGCTTGCCGACCTCGAGTGACTTCAACGAAATGCCGCGTTTGATTAGCTTGGACTCGAGCACATCGAGGACTGCTTTGACGCGCTCTTCACTGCTCGCCGCGAGGTTCACCTTGTCCGACTTTTTGTCGATTTCGGCGCCGACGCCTTTGAAGTCGAATCGGGTCTCAATCTCTCGCTGTGCTTGGTTCACCGCGTTGTCGAGTTCCATCGGGTCGACTTTGGAAACAATGTCAAAAGAGGAATCAGCCATGCCGACAGTTTAGGCGAGGGTCGCGCAGCCCCGCCCGCGTATT
>JBIIBI010000129.1:0-3530 GCA_044239485.1 Microbacteriaceae bacterium
GAGGCGATGGCCGTGAGGACATGTGCGGGCAACCGGTGCGCGATGAGAATGAGCCCCTCCACCTGGAACTGCAGAAGCGTGTCGATTTCTGCTTGCTCGAGTTCGGGATCGGTCCCTCCCGAAATCAACATCGTGCTGAACCCGTGTTCGCGAACCTCGATCTGAACGCCGTCGAGGATCTCGGCGAACACCGGGTTGTGCAGATCCAGGATGAGCACGCCGATGGTGTGACTTCGACGAACCGCGAGGCTTCTGGCCGCTGCGTTTCGGCGGTAACCCAATTCGGCTGCGGCATCCACGATGCGTTGTCGACTGACGGCACTGACCCTCGTCGAGCCAGAGAGGGCGAGCGAAACGAGCGATTTTGACACGCCCGCTCGTGTCGCGACGTCGTTGATGGTGGGGCGTGAGGTCGGCATCGGTTTAGGTGACGTCGGCGACCCGAACCGCGGAACCGGCGGCAACAGATTGCTCGCACGCGATGGCGATGCGCAAGCTCTCGACGGCCGAATCGGGCGGGCACGGGTTAGCGATTTCTCCGGTGGCGAAGGACACGAATGATTGCGTTTCGTTTCGGAACGCCTCGCGGAAGCGATCCACGAATCCGCGATACGGGTCGGTGTTGAGGGCGAGGTCACCCTCGGCGGTTCGCAACGGAGTACGAGGGTTGAGTCCGGCGGACACCGAGTCGTTGGAGCCGAACGCCTCGAGTCGAACGTCTTGACCGAGGGCGCCGTGACGCGTACCGGTGATGACCACCTGGACGCCGCCGGTCGTGACGGCGATGACGGAACACACGTCGGCGTCGTCGAAATCGGCATAATCCTGGTGAGCGAGGACTCCCTTCGTCGCAAACACCGTCTCGACTTCGCTACCCGTCAACCACCGAACGAGATCGAAATCGTGCACGAGCATGTCGCGAAAAATCCCGCCACTGCCAGCGATGAACTCGCGAGCGCTCGGTGTGTGATCGTGTGCCGTCATCGTGAGGGAATACATCGTGCCGATGCGACCCGATTCGATGGTGTCGTAAACCGAGCGAATCGCGTCATCGAATCGTCGCTGGAATCCAATCTGAAGTGACGAGCCGTGGGTGTTCGCCGTGTCGATCACCGCTTGGGTTGCGGCGAGAGTCAGTGCGATGGGTTTTTCACACAACACCGGGATTCCTCGAGGGAGGACAGCCTCCAGAACGAGTTCGTGCGCGTCGGTGCCGACGGCAACGACCGCCGCATCGGCATCGGTGTCGGCCATCGACTCCCACGGAACGACGGTGGCACCGAATTGGGCCGCGACGGCTCGCGCTCGATCGTCACTTCGATTGGTGATCACGACTTCAGTGACTCGGGGATCCGCCACGAGGTCCTCGACACGAATGGACCCCATACGACCTGCCCCGACAACGAGAACTTTCACGGCAAACCTCCTCGGCAATTCTTCGATGTATTGCGGTGTGGACTTTTAGTCTGCCATACTTGTTGGAGCGTTCCAACGAAAGGTTTTCCGTGTCCGACTTTCTCTCCCGCGTTGCATCCGCCCCCATCTCGTGGGGTATCTGCGAGGTTCCCGACTGGGGAGCCATGCTCCCGACGAGCCGCGTTCTGGGCGAAATGGCGGGATTGGGATTCACCGCGACGGAACTGGGCGCTGTGGGGTTCCTCCCCGAAGACCCGGCGGAATTGACCGCAGAACTCGACGAATACGGCATCGCGCTGCTCGGAGGATTCACTCCGGTGGTGGTTCACGATCCCGCTGAACGAGAAGCGACCATCGCGAGCGCGACGGCGACCGCGAAATTGTTCCAGCAAGCGGGCGCGACAAAAATGGTGTCCTCGCCCGTTCAGGACTGGGGCTGGGCACACCCTCGTGCACTATCGACCGAAGAAAGGCGTCACATGGCCGAGATGCTCGGTGTCATCGATGACATCTGCGGCGAGCACGGGATCCAGCAGGTTCTGCACCCTCACGTTCAGACGCTCGTCGAGACAAAAGACGACATTTCCCGAGTTCTCGACAGTTGCGACGTGAACTTCTGCCTCGACACGGGACACATGGCGTTCGGCGGCCAGGACCCGGTCGAGTTTGCGAAAGACGCTTTCGATCGCGTCGGACACGTCCACCTGAAAGACGTTCGCCTCGAGATGACCGCGGCCGTTCTGCGCCGAGAGGTCACCCTCATGTCCGCGGTCCAAGCAGGAGTTTTCACCAATCTGGGCTCCGGCGACGTCGACATCCTCGGAGTGGTGCAAACCCTCGAGGCGGGCGGTTACCGCGGGTGGTACGTCATCGAACAGGACACCGCTATCACGAGCGGGTTCCCCGCCGAGGGCGAGGGTCCGGTCAAACAGGTTTCGGCTTCGCTTCAGTATTTGACCGACGTCGTCGCCCCCACACTCGGATAATCAGATGGATACCGTGGATGTTCTCAGCGTCGGCCGCATCAGCGTCGACCTGTATTCGATGGAACCGAACATCGGGTTCGACGGTCAACAGAGCTTCCAGAAGTCCGTGGGCGGCAGCCCCACGAACGTGGCCGTCGCCGCGGCGCAGCTCGGGCTTCGCGTCGCACTTGCGACGAAAGTCGGGGATGACGCCTTCGGCGAGTATGTGAAGGGCCGGCTTGCGGGATGGGGTGTCGAGACGGATTTCGTGGGCACCGTGAAGGGTTCTCAAACACCGCTTGCCTTCGCCGCACTGACTCCCCCCGAGAGCCCGACCGTGATGTTCTATCGTGGCCCGGCAGCGCCGGACACCACAATCACGACCGCCGATGTTCCCGCCGGTGTCGTGCGTAACGCGAAAGTCCTCTGGATCAGTCAAGCTTCTCTCGCCCAGGGTTCGACAGCAGACACGTGCCTCGAATGGATGTCACTGCGGTCGCGCGACGATCACACCATCCTCGACCTTGATTACCGACCATCACTGTGGGCGAGCGTCGAGGACGCCCGATCGATGGCCGAACGTGCGATTGCGCTCGCGACCGTCGTCGTCGGTAATCGCGAAGAATGTGCCATCGCCGTTGGGACGGACGAACCCGACGCTGCCGCAGACGCGCTCCTCGCTGCCGGCGTTCGCCTCGCCATCATCAAGCTGGGCGCCGACGGAGTCATGCTCGCGTCCGCCACGGAACGAATCAGTATCCCCGCCATGCCCATCGACGTCGTGTGTGGGCTAGGCGCCGGAGACGCATTCGGCGGTTCGCTCTGCTACGGACTGCTTCACGAATGGGATCTTGACCGAATCGGCCGCTTCGCGAGCGCCGCGGGTGCTCTCGTATCGACCCGTCTGACGTGCGCGGACGCGATGCCGACCGTCGACGAGCTCGACGCACTGATGGGGGAACCAGCATGAGCCTTGACCGCACCCGCTATCGCGAGCTCATTGACGCGCGCGTTTTCCAGCCGGCATCCTTCACCGATGCGCTTCGTGCTCGTCGACGCCGTCCGATTGCCGGGCCTGATGGGCGCCTCATCATCATCGCTGCTGACCACACGGCGCGAGGCAAGATTTCACTCGGCACCGACCGGTTG
>JBIIBI010000130.1:0-3485 GCA_044239485.1 Microbacteriaceae bacterium
CCCAAGCCACCGCCCAAAACATTGGGGACAATTGTGCGCTGGAAGGACACGCCCAGCGCTTTGGCCAACGATGCGCTCGTGCCCGTGGGAACACGGTCTCCGTTGGTGTGAACACCGATTGCCCCACACCCGCCGCGAATGAGACGTGCAATCAGCTCGCCTTTGTAGCGGTCCTCGGCGACGGTCGAAATTCCCTTGAGCAACAGCGGGTGATGAGCGACGAGTACATCAAATCCGCCGTCAATCGCTTCGGATACTGTCGCGTCGGTGATGTCGACCACGAATAGTGCAGAGGAAACCGGGTGAGTCGGGGCGCCCGAAATACTCCCGGAATTGTCCCATTCCTCCTGTCCCGCGAGGGGCCACAATTCATCAATCGTCGCGGTGATGTCCCGCAGTAACGTCGTCACGGCGGACCTACGCGTTGCGTTTCGGGCGTACGACGCCGAACGTCGAGACGAGCAGTGACAAAACGAAGGTGAACACGAGAATTCCCGTTGGGACGACGAGCGTTACGGTGCCCGAAAGCCCGAGCGTTGAGGCGAGCGGCGCGATTGCGCTGTCGTAAATGTTTGCGAGCCCTGGCACTGACCACGACGTGAGGGCGAGTCCGACGACCATCAAGAGCATGGCAAAAATCGCATTGAGCACTCGCGCAACTCCGCTGAGTTCGCGACGGGACGCGACCGAGGCTCCGGCCATGAGCCCCACGATCACCATGAGCGGGATCGACACGAACGGAATTCCGGGCAGAACCGCGGTGATGTCGCCGGCAACCCCGGTCAGGTCAAGTCCGAGAACAATCAGCGGGACAATAAGGACAATCGTGCGAATCAGCCATGAGCCTGCCGCACGGTCATCATTGACCGTGGTCATCATGAGGGAACGGCCAATCAGTGCGGCGATCAGCACGAGGGGAACCGCAAAAGCGATTGTCCCCGCGATGAAGGCCAACTCGGTGCTCGACGCAACGATATGAAGCGCCGGGTTGGACCCGACAAAAACGTTGCCGAGAGCGTCAGAACCTATCCCCGCGAGCAGGACCCAGGCGGAAAATCCGATGCCGGCAGCGAGTCCGATGTACAGCGAAATACCGTACAGTGCCTTTTCGTCGCGTCGAACAAGAGTCGCAACGCCGGACTCGACGCCCGCAAACAAGATGACACAGATGGGGATAATTCCCGTGGCGATGATGATGTTCTCCAGCGTGAACGCGCCAGCGGAGCCTGAAGAGGCAATAACCGCCATCCCGATGATAATCACAACGGCTGGCCCCACGAGAGTGAATCCACCCAATGCCAAGAGCAGGCTCCGGTAAGCCGCTCGCGGGAGTGACGCGACGACGAAGCCCGCCAGCACAATGACAGCCACCACGATCACCGATACGTGCGCTTGTGGGGCAAATTGGGCAAGAGTTGACGTGACTCCGGGGATTGAACTGAGTTGCAGCCCGACTCCCTGCGATGTCGCGAGAAGGACGGTCAGCAGGCCGACAAGACCAGCGAGAGAACCAAATATCGAGAGAACTGTTCCTCCGGCAACACCCGCGGCGCGTTGGATCGCAGCCCGAGTCGTGAGCGCATGACGAATCGATGTTGACCGTGCGAGCAGAACCAATGGCGTTGCGGCAACGAGAGCCACCCCAACGACAAAGATTCCCGCAGGGCCCAGCATCGACTCGACGCTTCCCGGCACCGGAGAGCCGAACGCGGTGAAAACGGCTGACGTCACGGGAATCAAGACGGCAAACACCGTCGCCATGAACATAACGGCGCTCCAGCCCCGATAACGCCCGTTGACCGATGCCGCGGAGGACGATTCGTCAATTCCAACCGTCTTCGGTGTCGGCTCTGCGACCACGGCGGGGCTCGCGGCCGGAGTCGTTTCCGATGCATTCGGTGTGGCTGCGATGACGTCGTCAATCGTCGCACTGGGCGAATCAACGGCTGGTTGATCGCCAAGGGATAGCGACGCAATTCGAGGGTCGACGTCAGCAAAAATCTGTTTCAGTTCGTCAAGTAACGGCTGGGCCTCACTCGGTTTCGCCGTTCGCAAAACCGCGACAAATTCCTTCGCGGTACGAAAGTCATCTTCTCGAAGAGTCACTTGCGCATCGAGCATTCCGATCTGCTCTGAACTTGTCATGTCGGCGGACTCAACAAACACCGTCGCGATTTCTTCTTCGGACATCGATTTCCGTGTCGGAACAACGAGCCGTGCAGGCGCAGCCGGCTCGCGAAGACTCGGCTGCCCCGTCGCCACGGTCGGGAAAAAATTCACGTCGGAGGCCGCTGGGATTGGCGTTGATCCCACGGCTGGCAGGATGGGCACGAAATCCGCGTTTTCTTCGGAGGCTGCGACGAACGACGAACGACGGGGTCGACCAAAGAGGTTTTTGCCGTTTTCTTTATCCGCAACCATGATTACTACCTTAACGCCACGACGTCGTGGAATCGTGGATTTACGTTGAGCGCCGTGGCACTGTCGCTACCGCGACGCCGCTCACCAAGAGTGCGATTCCGACCCAGCCGATGGCTGGCAACACTTCACCCAACAACAGAACGGCCAAAATCGTTGCGAAAACGGGTTCGAGAAGGGTCACCAGGGTCACGAGCGAGGCACTGGCGCGCGTCAGCGCATAACCGAATAACAGGTAAGCGAGCACCAACGGTCCCAGGGCGAGATAAACACCGCGGGTGAGGTTGTCTAAATCGGAAACGAGCGGACCCCCGGTGACCGCGAGAACGACGAGCAACGGTAACGCCCCCGCCCCGAAAACGGCTCCCATCGAGCCTTGAAAGCTCGCTCCGGCGGCGATCACGCGCGAACCGGCGACCGAATATAGCGCGTAGGCCATCCCAGCGATCAACGCCAGCAGCACACCGTTGAGACCAACCTCACTCGTTCCACCACGGGCAACTCCGACAAAAACGAGTCCCGCGCCAGCGATGACGACCGCGAGGAACCAGGGCCGAGTTGGTCGCCTCTTGGTCGCGAGCCATTCGATAACACCGGCGAAGAGAGGCCCCGACCCCAACGCCACTGTGTTTCCGACCGCAACACCCGCGTCGCGCATACCGGCGTAGAAGGCCAGCGGATAGACCAATACGCCGATTCCACCGAGCACGACCCACCATCGTGCCTCGGGGATGACGAGTGCTCGGCGAACCGCGGGCCACGTCAGAACTGCCAGAACCACTCCACCCACACCCATTGTGAACGCGCCGATGGCGAACGTGGAGACGTCGGGAGTCATTCCGGCCGCAACAACACCTGTCGTCCCCCACATGAGGCACGAGACGAGAAGGGCGAGCAGTGCAGAGCTGGACATTTACCCCAGCGTACGCGCGATGGCGACGACGAGAGAGGAAAAGAGCGGGTGCCCGACGTCTATTCCACACACTGTGGTTGCGATTTCTTCCGCGCTCAGTGTCGCCCTCATCCGTTGAAGTTCGACGGACTCGTCGTCGGACGATACGTCAAAT
>JBIIBI010000131.1:0-3430 GCA_044239485.1 Microbacteriaceae bacterium
TATCAAGTCGGCAGAAGACGACAAGGAATTCGCGAAGGCTGAATTCCACGGCAAGTAGTCGTTCAGTAAAGGCGGGGGCGAGCTTCGGCTCGTCCCCGTTTTTCATTGGGCAACGCTGTGTAGGCTCAAAGTCTCATGGCGCATATCGAACTACCTCTCACCGAACCGTTCATTTCCTTCACGTCGACCGGCGATTGCGAGGTTCGCCGCACGGTCCACTCGAGCGGCCTGCGCGTTCTGACCGAGCGCGTGCCGGGGTCTCGGTCCGTGACCATCGGATTCTGGATCGGTGCGGGCTCGCGCGACGAAGACGCCGGTCACCACGGATCGACACACTTCCTCGAGCACCTCTTGTTCAAGGGGACGAGCACGCGCGGCGCCTTCGAGATTTCCGAAACGTTCGACGCGATGGGTGCGTTTCACAACGCGCTGACCGCGAAGGAAAACACGTGTTACCTCGCACGAGTGCGATCGAAGGATTTGGCGACCGCCGTCCGCGTACTCGGCGACCAGGTGTCGAACTCGTTGCTTCGCCCCGATGATTTCGAGATGGAGCGCACCGTCATCCTCGAGGAGTTGGCCATGGCGGCCGATGACCCGGACGACGTGTGCGCGGAACAGTTCTTCACCGCGATCTTTGGCGACTCGCCACTAGCGCGTCCCATCGGCGGAACGGTCGACGACATTCAGACAGCGCAACGCGACTCGGTCGTCGAGCACTACGCCGACCGCTACCAACCGCGCGACCTGATTGTGACCGCCGCGGGCGATGTGTCGCACGACGACTTGGTCGCGATGGTTCTGGATTCGCTCGTGGGTTGGACGCTCGACGACGGCGCGCCCGAAGCCCGACGCCCGCAGACCGAAGTCGCGATCGCAGACCGACACGATGTTCTCGTGACCAATCGACCGCTCGAGCAAGTGGTCGTCATGATGGGCATCCCCGGAGTCGTCGCGAGCGACCCTCGCCGCAACGACCTCAACGTGTTGACGTCGATTCTGGGCGGCGGCTCGTCGTCGCGGTTGTTCCAAGAGATTCGCGAAAAGCGCGGACTCGCCTATTCGGTGGATGCGTTCCCCGTCATGTACTCCGACGCCGGAGCGGTCGGCATCGCCGCGGGTTGCGCACCACACGCGGTAGCAGAGGTCACGCAATTGATGCGCGACGGACTCGAATCGATGACGTCGGTCACCGACGCCGAGATGAACCGGGCTCGCGGCCAGATCCTCGGGTCGTCGACCCTGTCCCTCGAATCGACCGATTCGCGCATGAACCGTCTGGCGCGATCGGAATTCCTCGGCGAATATCGTGACCTCGACGAGGCCGAGCGTCTGCTCGCCGCCGTCTCGAGCGAATCCGTCACCGCGCTCGCGCACACCCTCATCGCTGAGCCCATGAGCATCTCGGCCGTCGGGGACATCTCGCCCGACACCTTTGCGCACCTCCTGCCGTAGCCCCTGTTGCGCCCGCGCCCGTGCCCGTGCCACCGCCCCCCGTGCCACCGCCCCCCGTGCCACCGCCCCCGCAACCCACACCTGTTCCTGCAGACATTTTGCCCACGCCCATCTGTTTCTGCAGACAAGTAGTGAAATTCGGACGCTAGCGCGCGATTTTTGAGAATTGTCTGCATAATCAATCGCGTTTGACGGGAAGTTGTCCCGAATGACGGGATTATCTTCGATGACTCACAGCCTTGCCTCAGTTAGGTGAGGGGCACGACAGTAAATCCGAGAATCAATGTGTGGATCTAAACGCAACACTTACCAGGCTCGGTGGCGTTGCAAAATTGAGCGAACTAAAACGCCGTGGCGTGACTGTTGGGCAGGTCGAGGCAGCTCTGGCCCGGTGTGAAATTCTTCGCCTGCGCAAAGGCTGGTATTCACTGACTCACATTTCGCCAATTGCAAAGAGAGCCATTATCGATCGAGGGCTGCTGACATGCGTCAGCGCTGCAATTGAGATGGGTTGGCCGTTTCAACGATCGGAATATCACCTTCGCGCGCCACGACCCGTTGAGGGCGTTCGGACCTCCTGCCGGCGCAGTTCGCCGATCAGGGCAGGTGCATGCGTTGCGCCAGTTGATGTGATTGAGGACTATCTGCATTGTCAACCGCCGGCTTGGGGTCTAGCGCTTGTTGACTTTCTTACTCGCCAAAACACCCTGTCTGAATCTCAGTGGAGCGACCTCATAGCGCGGGCTCCTGAAAAGGAACGCCAGATCATCAATCTGAGGTCGGGAACTCCCGAGAGTCCGCTCGAATCCGTGTTTCGATACAAGTTGATGAAAGCGCGCTTGAAGCATGAGATGCAAGTGAAAATTGGAAACTATCGTGTGGACTTTTTGTTGAGCGGCAAGTTAGTGATTGAAACACATGGTGCGGAGTTTCACGCGTCGCAACAAGCCTGGGAAAAAGATCGCGAAAGGGTTTTGTGGTTGCGCAGCCAAGGTTGGGATGTGATTGAACTGACTTTCAAACAAGTTGAGGACTGGCACGGCGTCGAACGATTGATTCGAAATGCATTGAAGAACCCCCGCTATCGTTCTCCTGCGTTTTTGCGGTCCTGAACTCGCGTTTCTGCAGACATTTTGGGAAAAAATCGCGCCAGCGTTGGAAAACCCAAGGATGTCTGCAGGAACAGGTGGGAAGGGGTGAGATGTCTGCAGGAACAGGTGTGGTGGAGGGAGGGGAGGGGAACGAGATAGGGGCGGAAGAGGGCGAGGGACGGGGAGGAGGGCGGGCGGATGGCACGGGCAAGCACGGCGCAAGAATAGGCTGGAGGGATGAAGACCACCCGCACGATTATCGGCGTCGCCGTGATGTCGGCACTGCTCGCGCTGTACATCGTGTTCGCCGCATACCAAGCCGCGCTGCTGGTAGCCTCTGGACAGCCACTGACCCTGCTGTTCGGGCTGGCGCTGTTCGTCGCTCCGCTCATCGGCATTTGGTCGTTGGTGCGTGAACTGGTTTTCGGTCGCCAGGCCGGGCGGTTGCTCACTCGGTACACGGCAGAGAACGGTGAACCGCAGGTTCCGATCATCAACCGCCGCGATCGCGCCGCAGTCGACGCACTCCTCGCGACGCCGGCCCCCGCGACGTGGCAAGCGGCGCTCATTCACGGACTCACGCTGGATACGGTCGGTCGACGCCGCGAAGGGCGCGCGGCCGTCCGCGGAGCCATCAGGCTGTCAGCGGTAGACTCGCGTTCATGACGACGGCGAAATCTGGCGCGAAAGCGCCGTCGATTGCGTACGTCATGCCGGTCCGAAATGATGCGCGATACCTGCGCACGGCGGTCGAGAGCATCGTCGCTCAGAAGAACCCCAAGGGTACGCAGATTGTGGTTGCAATCGGACCCTCCGAGGACAACACTCGCGAAATCGCGAACGAGCTCGCCGACGAGTTTCCGCTCATCATCGTTGACAACCCG
>JBIIBI010000132.1:0-3425 GCA_044239485.1 Microbacteriaceae bacterium
AACCGCCCGACATCGACGTCGACTTCGACACCGACCGCCGCGAAGAAGTCATCCAATACGTGTTCGAGAAATACGGTCGGCGAAACGCAGCACAGGTCGCCAACGTCATCACCTATCGACCCAAGAGCGCCATCCGAGACATCGCCCGCGCGTTCGGGCACGGGGTCGACGACCAGAACACGTGGTCGCGGCTCGTCGAACGGTGGCGGCGGCTCGACCCGTCGGAAACCTCCGAAATCCCCGAACACATCGTGCGACTCGCGAACGAAACCCTGACGTTGCCGAGGCACCTCGGAATCCACTCGGGCGGGATGGTCCTCACCGAACAACCCGTCGGCGAGGTCGTCCCCATCGAACACGCCCGCATGCCGGGCCGAACAGTCCTGCAATGGGACAAAGACGACTGCTCCTACATGGGGCTGGTCAAGTTCGACCTTCTGGGACTCGGAATGCTGGGGGCCATCAACCAGGTCTTTGTCGAAATCGAAAAACGATTCGGTGAAGTCTTCGATTTGGGCACGGTCCCGCGCGAAGAACCCGCGGTGTACGACGCGATGTGCCGAGCCGACGTCATCGGGGTGTTCCAAATCGAATCGCGGGCACAGATGGGGTTACTCCCCCGCCTTCGCCCGAGACGTTTCTACGACCTTGTCGTTCAAATCGCGATGGTTCGTCCCGGCCCGATTCAAGGCGGAAGCGTTCACCCGTTCATTCGCCGTCGAACAGGACAAGAGCCCATCACATACGACCACCCGAACCTCATTCCCGTTCTCGAACGAACCATGGGCGTACCCATCTTTCAAGAACAACTCATGCAGATCGCAATGGCGGTCGGAGGATGCAGCGGGGCCGACGCCGACGTCATTCGGCGGTCCATCGGGTCGAAACGCGGAATCGAACGGCTCGCGACGATTCGAGAAAAGTTCTACGCCGGCATGGCGGCCAACGGCATCACCGGTGCGACCGCGGACAAGATCTACGGCACGCTCGAGGCCTTTGCGAACTTCGGATTCGCCGAATCGCACTCGATCGCGTTTTCGCTGCTCGTGTACGTGTCGTCGTGGCTCAAGGTGCACTACCCCGCCGCCTTCCTCGTCGGGCTACTGCGGTCGCAACCGATGGGGTTCTATTCCGCGGCGACCCTGTCCGCCGACGCCGAACGACACGGGGTCGACATCCGGGTCCCCTGCATCGCTCGGTCGGGGGTCGAATCGGGACTCGAGGCGATGGGAATAGACGAGGGTCCCACCGGAATCGACACGTGCCTTCTGCACAACGACCAGCCCGTTCCGCCGTTCGACCCGAACGCCCCCGATGTGACCGCGGCACACCGACGAGACGGGAACTTCGCGGTGCGCATGGGACTCGCGGACGTGCGCGGGATTGGACGAAAAGTGGCGACCGCGATTGTGGCCGAACGCGACGCGAACGGTGATTTTCGTGACCTGCATGACCTCGTTCGGCGGACCGGGCTGGAACGCGCACAACTCGAAGCCCTCGCCACCGCTGGCGCGTTCGACGTTCTGGGGCTCAGTCGCCGCGAGGCGCTGTGGGAAGCGGGCTACGCGGCCGAGAGCCGCCCCGAATACCTGCCCAACATCGCACCGACGATTCAACTGCCGTTCTTCAACGAGATGGGTGAAATCGACACGATGATCCAGGACCGCTGGGCGACCGGAGTGTCACCCGGACTGCACCCCGTCCAATTCGTGCGGGACGACCTCCGTCGGCGCGGGGTCTTATCCGTCACCGACCTGCGTACCGCCGAAGCCGACCGACGAATCGAAGTCGCCGGTCTCGTCACGCACCGGCAGCGCGCCGGAACCGCGAAAGGCATCACGTTTCTCAACCTCGAAGACGAAACCGGAGTCATCAACATCGTGTGTTCGCGCGGGCTATGGAAGGCATTTCGACCAGTCGCCCGCGAAAGTGCCGCGTTGATTGTTCGCGGCATACTGCAACGATCCGTCGACGGTGTTCTGTCCATCGTCGCCGACCGACTCGAAGCACTCGAATTCGCGGGGGCACATCGCTCCCGCGACTATCGCTAATCCGCCGTCTGGGGACGTTTCTTTCGAACGAGCGACGCCGGTTGGACAGTGCCAAACCCGAAACGCCCCGCTACCGCGTCGACAATGTCATCGATGTGGTGACCGTCTTCGTCGTCCTCCCACAACAACCCGAGGTCGCCCTCGCCCACCAGGTTCTCGAGCCGAACCCCAATCAAGCGAACCGGATGACCGTGGCGTTCGACCCGGTCGAACAACCGCACTGCTTCGATCGAAACGGGCTTCGTCGCGTGGGTCGGATCGGTGAACGTGTGCGACCGCGTCACCGTCGACCAGTCGTCCAACCGAACAGTCACCGTGACCGTGTGAGCCAGAAAGTTCCGAGTGCGGGCCCGAGCGGCGACGTCGGTCGCCATCCGCAGAACCTCGCGATGCATCTCGGACACATCAGTGAGGTCGGTGCCGAACGTGTTCGACCGGCCGATACTGCGCTCGTTGCTCCGATCCTCTATCGTGCGCTCGTCGATTCCCATTGCCAGGTTGTGGAGGTGGCGGGCCAGTCTGGCTCCCAGGATTGACACGAGCGAATCCATCTCGGAACGCTGTACGTCTCCGACCGTCGACAAACCGAACGAATTGAGGCGCTTCGCCGTCACTGCCCCGACGCCCCACAGTGCCGTAATCGGCAGGGGCGCGAGGAAATCAACCGTGTCGCCAGCCGGAACGACGAGCAACCCGTCGGGCTTGGCGCGCGACCCCGCGACCTTGGCGACGAACATTGACGACGCCACGCCAATCGACGCGGCGAGTCCGACCTCGAGCCGCACTCGTTCGCGAATCGACTTCGCGATGTCGAACGGACGACCGAGCAACGCACGAGCTCCCGAAACATCGAGGAACGCTTCGTCGATCGACAACGGTTGAACTTTGGGCGTGAAGTCGTGGAGGATCGCGAAGACCTGTTCCGAGATCTCGGAATAGCGGTCGAAGCGAGGTTTCAGAACGATGGCGTTCGGGCATCGACGAAGTGCGAGAGACATTGGCATCGCCGAATTAACGCCGAATGAGCGTGCGGCGTAGTTTGCCGCTGAGACCACCCCTCGACCAGCGGTTCCGCCGACGATGACGGGCTTCCCGGCAATAGACGGATTGTCCAGTTCTTCGACCGACGCGAAGAACGCATCCATGTCAAGGTGCAGAAACGGCGTTGCCGAATCGTCCACGTCACCGATCGTGACGAGGCGACCCGAACCATCCTGTTTGCCCACACTCCATTGTCCAGAGCGGCACGTGAGTTACGGGGTATTTGTCAGTGCATAGAGTGTCACCGCTGCCGCGGCTGCGACGTTGAGCGAGTCCACTCCGTGTGACATCGGGATACGAACCACGCGATCGCTCGCATCAATCGTCGCCGAA
>JBIIBI010000133.1:0-3424 GCA_044239485.1 Microbacteriaceae bacterium
TCGTCGTACCCGAATCGGGAGCCATCAAGGTTCGTGACGACGCGCCACTCGATGTCATCGCGCTCATCGGGTGTGCGGTTGCCACGGGTGTCGGTGCGGTTCGAAACACCGCGAACTTTGTTCACGGTTCCACCGCCGCGGTCATCGGCTGTGGTGGCGTCGGGCTCTCGGTCATTCAAGGTGCACGCCTCGAAAAGGCCAGCGTGATTCTTGCGGTTGACATTGCCCAGGACAAACTCGACCTCGCCCACAAACTCGGAGCTACCCACTCACTTCTCGTGACACCCGGAATGGACGTCCCCGCCGAGATGAAGGCCCTCGTTCCGCAAGGGCTCGATTATGTCTTTGACGCAATCGGCAAAATCATCACGACCGAGCAGTCCATCGCGGCCCTTGGTCTTGGTGGAAGTGCCGTCGTCGTCGGCTTGCCCCCAACGGGGCAGACCGCGCAGTTCGATCCGCTCGTCTTGGCCGAAGCCGACCAGCGAATTCTCGGGTGCAACTACGGAAGCACCGTTCCCCAGCGGGACATCCCGCGCCTCGTCGACGAGCTCATGAACGGTGAGCTCGACCTCGAATCCATGATTTCGGCCCGTCGACCTCTCGACGAAGCCGAATCGGCACTCGCTGATCTCAATTCGGGTGCCGCCCTGCGTCAGCTCTTGCTGCCGTAACCCACGTCACAACGGAGGAAAACCATATGAGTACACCTAAAGACCACTCCGGCGGATTGGCGCGACGCAGCGTCACCCCGTTTGAGGTTCTGGCACAAAGTGTCGCGAACATCGCGCCCAGTGCCGTTATCGCCTTCACCCCCATGTTCATGGCCGGCTCCGCCGGAAATGGCGCATGGTTCTCGTTCGCCATCGGAATGGTGCTGATCTTGCTCATCGCCCGCTCCATCACGTCGATTGCACGTCGTCGTGCCGGTGCCGGCTCGCTCTATTCCCTGATTCGTCCCGCAATTGGTCCGACCGGTAGCTTCATCACCGGCTGGGGTCTCTTCACGGGTGCGGTGTGTATTGCGGCCGGCTCTCTCGCCGGTGCGGGATTCTTCGCATCCGAGTTCCTCAAGGGCTTCGGTATCACCGTCTTCGACAGCATCACGGGACAAATTGTCCTTGACGCCATGTTGCTCGCGGTTGCAATCTGGGTCACCATCTCGAGTGTTCGAATCGCAGCGCGCGTTTCGGCGACTCTCGAAATCATCTCGATTGTCGTTATCGTCGTCGTGCTCTTGATTGTTCTCGTGCAGAGCGGCAACATCATCGACATGAGCCAGTTGAGCCTCACCGGCGCAACGTTCGATGGCATCGTGTTCGCGGTTGTCCTCGCAATCCTCGGATTCGTCGGGTTCGAAAGCGCCGCGTCACTCGGTGAAGAAGCGGAAGACCCCTACCGAGCAATCCCCCGTGCAATCCGCGGTGGAGCAATCTTTGCGGGTCTGCTCTATGTCTTCGCAACGTACGCCCAGGTCGCTGCAATCGAGGGCGGCGCCGCTGGCCTCGCCGCCTCGGGCTCGCCCATGGACGCACTCGCCGTGCAGTACGGACTGGAAGGATTCCTTCCCATCTTGAACCTCGGCTTCACGGCATCGTTCGTCGCCGTCGTCATGGCGTGTATTACCGTCGCCGGTCGCCTCATGTTCTCGTGGGGTAACGAGGGAATTTTCCCCAAGGCATTCGGAAAAGCACACGCCAAGTACCGCACGCCGGCCTACGCGATCCTGTGGCTTTACCCCATGGCGTTCATCCCGACCGCCTACGAGTTGTCGATCGGTGAAGTGCCGCTCAACATCACGACCTACGTTGACACCGTTGGAGTATTCGGCTACATGCTCGCGTACCTCCTCGTCTGCCTGTTCGCCCCTGTGTTCCTCAAGCAGGCCGGCGTCAAGCAGGTCATCGTCACCCAGGTACTCGGCATCATCGGTGCGGCTGCCCTGGTTTACGTCTACTGGGTCAACATCGTCGGAGCCGTCGAGCCGTTCAACCAACTCCCTGTTTGGTTCGCGGCGTCGATGATCGTCGGTGTCGGGTTCTTCTTTGCAGTTCGTGCGCGCAACCCCAAGGCTGCCGCAGCCGCGGGAACGTTCGCAGATGACAACACGGAAGCCGTCAAGTAACACAACGCCTCACAATCGTGTGCCCGGGCCAATCGGTCCGGGCACACTTTTGTTTAGGGTTGACACATTCTGAAAGATTTCGTGTCGCCGTGACATAGTCAAGGTAGGTCACAAAGGAGCCCCGTTGTCCCCTGAGGATTTCACCGAGCGTTTCGCTGGTTTACGCGTGCCCATCGCGAAGTTCCTGTATCGCCGTGTCGCGGTCAAGGATGTGGACGATCTGTCGGCCGAGGTGTTCGAAATCGCATGGCGCAAGGGTGGTGCCGTCACCGTTGGCGAGGAATTGCCCTGGCTGTACCGTGTTGCCACGAACCTGATCGCGAACCATCGGCGCAAGAACGCGCGCGCTCAGCATTTGTTGGCCGCAATCATCGCCCCGGATACGTCCCCGTCAGCAGAATCGATTGCCGTCGCCGACATCGCACTTGCCGAGGCGTGGGGTCGGCTGCCGTCGACGTCTCGCCAGATTTTGGCCCTCACGGCTTTGGACGGACTCAGCGTTGCTGAAACCGCGTTGGCCCTCGACATCACCGCGAATGCGGTTTCGGTTCGACTCAATCGAGCCCGCAACCAATTGCGCGCGGCACTCGCAGAATCCGCCTGAAAGATTTCGCCTCGAGGGGACATAACCAGAGTATGAACAAGCCAACCGACGATTCACTCGACAACCGCCTCCGCAAATCCGACCCCGTGGGTCCTGGGGCGAAGGTCTCCCCCAAAGCCCTTCCGAAGTCTGCTGCATCGGGGCGCAACCCGATCCGCGACTGGTGGCTGACCACGTCGACTCGGGTTCGCCGATCGTTGGCGGGTGGCGTCGGTGTCGCTGCGGCGGCTAGCGTTGTCGTTGCAGGAACCTTCGGCACCATGAGCGGACCGTTGATTGTTTTGGCGGCCACCAACCCTGAGTCAATGTCGGCTCGAGCCTCCGGCGTGAGCGATTCCAAAATGATGATGCCGTTGTTCTCCTATGAATTCGTCGCGGGCGACAACCTGTTGACATCCACGGGACGCGGGCACGTCTATCGTCTTGATCTGGCCGGGACACCCGAATCGGTGTTGCGAAACGCCGCAGCGTATTTCGGAGTTTCCGGTGAACCCCAGAAGACTCAATACTTCGACGCAGCGTGGCCGTCGTATGTTGTCGGTCCAGAAGACGGCTCCGCACCCAGCATCACCGTTAGCTGGACGGGCACCGGATCGTGGTGGTACAACAACCCCCTTGCTTACCCCGAACAGAAGTGCCTCCACGAGCACCGAGTGGGCAAGGGCTCAAATGCCTATATGGAGTGCACCGAGTAC
>JBIIBI010000010.1:0-13526 GCA_044239485.1 Microbacteriaceae bacterium
CACGTTCCGGACAGAGATATTGAAGTCCTCTCTGCCGTTCGACCCCCAGTATCCCTATTTGACGGATTTGGACATGTATCGAAAAGTGTTGGCGGGCCACAACTTCTTGGGAATCGGATCCGTGGACGCGGCGTTCCGCGTGTCGACGGTGTCATGGTCAAAACGGCTTGAGAACACCCAGTCCAGCGAATTCATCGCTTGGATAGACACCTTTTTCGGCTCGCCATCGTCGGGCTTTTCTGCGCTAGCGCGCAGCCGCGCCATAATCATGGTCCGACTAAGGACATTCGCGCGCAGGTTGGTCGTTGGATTTATCCAACTGCGCTCGGGGAGGTAAGTCTCCCCGCACGGGCGTAACTGTTATGCGCCGACGTTGAATCAGTAGTGTCGACTAGCGCGTCGAACGACGACGCGCGGTATAGACCGCGGCACCAAGACCCAGTCCCAGAACTGCGAATCCCCCGAGAGCGACGGGTCCCACATCAAAACCGGTTGCCGCGAGCGTTGGAACGAAGGCAGACCAGGCGCTTGCTGCACACAAGTTCCCCGAGTTCGTTCCAGCAATCGTCACGCGCTGCTTGCTACCGACCTCGCGGCTACCGTTCTTGGGGTAGGTGATACTTGACGCTTCGACAATTCCCGGAGGAACATCGGGCACCGCAGGGTTATTGATGGCATCGTCCGGGCAGTTCGTGACCGCGCGCAACCCGAAACACATCTCCGGTTCTTCCGCTTCGAACGTGACCGTGCCCGTAATCTCCTGAAGTTCCTCGATCGTCGCACCGTTCAGACCAATAATCTGGATTGACGGGGTTGTCGAGGATTCTGCGACTGTTAGACCTGAAATGTCGAGGTAACCTGACGCGTCAACGTCGAGGTCCTGCCACGAGGAAACTGCGGCACCGTTGTCGTCGTAAATCGAGATGGCGACGTCGCTCGGCGATAGACCGTTGAGGTTCAGTTGAATGTCTTCCCAGCTGATCACACGGCCGTCGGAATCACACCCCATTCGAGGCACGACGCCGGAGTATGGCAATTCGACGACAGCTTCGCCCGACGAGCAACCGACTTCACCGGTCTCGGCGTTCAACGGAATGATGACACCAGAGTCTTGGTTGATCCACACGCAGCCGGGGCTGTCGGGGTCGATATTCGCGGTGTAGTACTTTGTGATGCCACGTCCAGTTCCATCAAATCCAACACAGAGGGCATCGGTTGAATAGTCCCAGCAAACAAGGTCGTTAGACCACTGAGGGTTTCCTGGATTTTCTGCACCCGTTCGTTCAGGGCCACCGTAATAGAACTTGTCGCCCGTAATCGCCCACTGCTGCGCGTTCTGACCTGCGATGGTATTGTTCGGCGGGTTCGAGGTCCAGTAGGCGCTCAGTCCAGCGGGAATCGTTGCCGTTGCACCAGCGTCATCGATACACAGTTGCGAATTGATGTCGCACGTAGCGAAAAAATCCCCGGATGTGTTTTGAACGGGAACGGGGGCGTGACGGTTAACGTTCGCCTGCGCATTCGAGCCGATATCAATCGGCGTCGAGCTTGCGCACAGGGCGTGGGTGTCCGGATCGAAACAGCCCATGACGTCATCGATGGTGAAGAACACTTTGTTCGCCGCCGCGGTCACTCGACCGTGGTAGAAACCAGACATCGCGAAACCGCCGGTACCAACATCGAATCCGTTGTTTCCGCCGTCACATTCGTCACCGCCAGTGGTGTCCATGTCGAAACACATGAGTGTGGCGTTGTAGCCATCGATGCTCCAGAGGACATCACCGTCTTGGCTGCTACTTCCGAAGCCTTGGTAAGCACCACTTAACCCAG
Source organism: Microbacteriaceae bacterium (assembly GCA_044239485.1). GTDB lineage: Bacteria > Actinomycetota > Actinomycetes > Actinomycetales > Microbacteriaceae > MWH-TA3. The sequence continues at coordinate 1,831 of JBIIBI010000010.1, forward strand.
TCGACAGGCTAGTGAATTCGGTCGGGCAATCCACAACCGCGGCCACGTCGGAATAGTCCTGACAGAGAACACCGTAGTGTCCGTCCGATACGCGGTAGACGAAACCATAAACACGATCCGTTGTTTTGTCGAAGTACAACGAGGATGCGTGGTTCGTCCAGTATCCGGTCTTGGTGCGCAGTGGCGTCGCACAGTCCGTACCGTCCAGTTTTTTACATACGATTTTTGCACTCGCTGTGTCGTGGTGATACATGTTTAGGATGATTCCATTGCCGAACGCGACGTTGTAGCCGTCTCCACCGCCGGAACTTGCGAAATCCGTACCCGTGGTGATTGGTTCGGCTTCCGTGGTCGTCTCGAAAACTCCGCGACCCTTGGTGCTCACGTCACCCTTTGCGCGGACCGCGATCACCGTGGTCAGGTCACCGGGAGCGGTCCCGCTCCAGTTTGTGCCGTCCGTTGAGTATTCGAGGGTCCAGCCCTCGGGGTAGGTCAATCCGTTGGGGTTATTTGTCGCGTGGTAGGCGCCAGCTGCTTGAAGTTGAAGGCTCTGGGTGCTCCACGACGTGTACAAAATGTGTTGCGCCTGACCGAACTGCGCGATTGGACCGTGGGTAACGACATCAACGATGTCGTCCTGGGCCAAGACTGTCGGCGTCGCGTCATCAATGGTGACAGCGACCGTCGTGAGATTAGACGCAACAGCGTGAGCAGCAGCAGGAAGAGCGACAAGCGCGAAGATCGCGAGCGTTGACGCAAGCAGTGAGGTGGACTTTTTCACAAAAATTCCTTTGACGAAGGTTCGCGAAAGTATATCAAATTAATAAGTCTTTTCAACCCCACGGCACGGTTGGACATTTATAACTACTTGCCCTATATTCTCTATCAATACAATCGACAAACAACTGAAGGGACTGCCGCACTCATGAAGACCCCGTCTCTCAACCCTCGGCAAGTAACAGAGACGGTAGGCTGGAGCGTATGAATTCGAAGAGCTCCAACGACGAAGATGCCGTCCTCGACGCCCTCGAAGCCGAAGCGATTTGGATGATTCGTGAGGCGGCGAGCGCCTTCCAAAAGCCCGTCATTCTTTATTCCATCGGCAAAGATTCGACCGTGTTGCTGCGTCTCGCGGTCAAGGCATTCGCACCTGCACCCGTTCCGTTTCCCGTGTTGCACATTGACACGACCTGGAAATTCAAGGAAATGATCAAGTTCCGCGATGACACTGCGCGAACGAACAACCTCGATCTCGTCGTTCACACGAACCCGGACGGACGGGACAACAAGATCACGCCATGGACTCACGGCGCGGATGAATACACACGATTGATGAAGACCGTTGCTCTTCGCGCGGCGCTCGATGCCGGTGAATACGATGTCGCCCTCGGTGGTGCTCGTCGTGACGAAGAACGTTCACGCGCCAAGGAACGAATGTTCAGCCTGCGTGAACCAGGACATGCCTGGGACCCGTCTAGTCAGCGTCCCGAGTTTTGGCACACCGTCAACTCGACGCTCAAGCCGGGTCAGACGATGCGGGCATTCCCCATTTCGAACTGGACCGAACTCGACGTGTGGAAGTACATCCGCCGCGAAAAGCTCGAGGTTGTTCCCCTGTATTTCTCGAAGGAACGCCCGACCGTCGAGCGCAACGGACAGCTCATCATGATTGATGACGACCGTTACCCGCTCGAGCCCGGCGAAGAAATCGTGAACCGCCGCATTCGTTTCCGCACTCTCGGGTGCTATCCGCTCACCGCGGCGGATACGGGCGAGGCTGCCTCGGTCGATGAAATCATCGAGGAATTGTCCCTCTCGACGACATCAGAACGATCCGGGCGTCTGATCGACGGGAAGGGCGCATCGTCGATGGAGCGCAAAAAGCACGAGGGGTACTTCTAATGTCGAGTGCACTTCTTCGAATCGTTGTCTGCGGCGCCGTAGACGACGGCAAGTCAACCGTTCTCGGTCGGCTCTTGGTCGAGACGAATTCGATCCCTCTCGATGAAATCGACAATTCTCGGCTCATGGCAAACGGCGAGGTCGACTACAGCCAGCTGACCGATGGACTCGAATCAGAGCGCGAACAGGGAATCACCATCGACGTGGCCCACCGCCACGTGTATTTGCCGTCGGGCCGTCGTGCGATTCTTGCCGATTCACCTGGGCACGAGCAGTACACGCGAAACATGGCCGTCGCCGCAAGTGAGGCAGACGTTGGTTTGCTCCTCGTTGACGCCGTCAAGGGTGTTCGTGACCAATCGGTCCGTCACGCCGCGATCAACTCACTCATGGGTGTCAAGCACATCGTCGTCGCCGTGAACAAGATGGACGCGGTCGGTTACGACAAGTCGGTTTTTGACGGAATCACCGAGGAACTCGGCCGACGTTTCGAACCGTTTGGTTTCGAAGACATCACGTACATCCCGGTTTCCGGCATGGTGGGCGATAACGTCACTGTTCCGTCCGAAGAGATGACCTGGGGAAATTCCGTCACAATTTTGTCGTTGCTCGACCAAGAGCGAACGTTCAACCGATCGGGTGGCGACGGAAGCCTCCGTCTTCCCGTGCAGTTCGTGTCCAAGGCCGGTGATGTTCGTTGGTACGCCGGAACCGTGGCGCGTGGCACCGTAACCGTCGGTGACACCGTGCGCGTCTGGCCCGCGATGACCGAGGCGGTTGTCGCGGGAATCTATGCGCCCAACGAAACTAAATTGGCAGGCGAGGCACAAGCGGTTCATGTGACCCTCGATCGTGAGGTGGACATCGCCCGCGGAGACGTCATCGTCGGTGCGACGGGCGAAATCCCTTCATCGCGCGCTCATCTGGCAGACCTCGTCTGGATTGATACCAAGCCACTAGATACGCATGCGTCCTACATCTTGCGCAGCGGTCCTATCGAAATCCCGGCTCGAGTCGAGACCGTCCGTTACGTTCGCGACATCACGACGGGCGAACAGGCTCGCGGTCGCGCTCTCGAGGTCAATGACATTGGACGCGTCGAGATTGTGACCGATCGACCGATTTTGCTTGACCCGTACGCCGAATCGCTTCACACTGGCGGATTCATCCTCGTCGATCGAGTGACCGCGGTGACGGTTGCGGCGGGCATGTCTAAGCACCCGCTCGTGCGCGAATCGGACGTCGTCAAGCACGATTTCGCAGTGGACCGCGCCGAGCGTGAAAAACTCAACGGTCTGCGGTCCTGTGTTCTGTGGTTGACGGGTCTTCCCGGTTCGGGCAAGAGCACGGTTGCCGACGAACTCGAGAAATCGCTCATGACCCTTGGGCTCCGCTCGTTCACTCTTGACGGCGACACCGTTCGATCAACGCTGTCCGAGGACCTCGGGTTCTCTCCGGAAGACCGGAAAGAGAACGTACGTCGTGTCGCACGGGTGGCGGAACTCATGATGGACGCCGGAATCGTCGTTATCGTGTCGCTCGTCTCGCCGTTCCGCGAAGACCGCGAAATGGCCAAGGAACGTTTTGCTGACGGAGACTTCATCGAGGTTTTCGTCGATACGCCCCTCGAAGTCTGCATGCAGCGTGACCCCAAAGGTCTTTACGCCCGCAGCCAAGCGGACAAGTCGATGCAGATGACTGGCGTTGGTCAGGGCTACGAAGCACCGCTCGCGGCCGACGTGACACTTGACGGGACTCAGCCGGTCGAGGATTCCGTCCAGAAACTGCTGAGCCTCGTTCTCGGCCGTCGAATCTAGTCCGGCATGCCCGAGTTATTGTTACTTACCCGCCGGTTTGCGGGAGAACTCGCGGTGCGCGTCGGACTTGGTTTGCTCGGGATGTTTTCCGCGCTGTACATGCTCGGGCTGGTCTTGTCAGACTCGGTTCCTGAATGGATAAAGTCGGTCGATTTTCTGTTCGCGTTTTCGCGTGCGCTTCGCGCCCTTCCACCCTGGGACTTTGCCTTGATTGCGCTGGCGATTGTCATCATCGTGGGATACATCCAACGAATTTTCCAGTTTCTATTGAGGCGTCGAAACACGTTGCACTTGAAAAAACTCTCACTCGAGGACATGAACGCGTCAACGTCTGCTGTGTCGCCAGGAGAACGTCGGTGGAAAATGATGGCGAGGGGAAGGCTCCTCGCGCGAGTCATGATTTTTGCAACGTCAATCGGAAATCTCTTGGGAGTCATCGCCGGATTGATTGTGTTCGGTTACTATCCCTCGGCCGCAATCATCACCGTTTTGCTCCTCGTCATCATTTTGTACATTCCCGTGGCTGTCAAAAAGTGGCTCGTGATCATGGAAAAAAATGAAAATGCCCAACGACGGTTAGCCAAGCAGCTATTGGATGGCGGAGGCGACGAGGTCGAGACTGAGATTCATGTCCACACGGAACGGATGTTGATACGAGCCAAAACCCCGGTCACCCGGTTCATGATCGTGTGGCCAATGCTCAGCATCGTTTTCCCGCTGGCCGTCGCGGCGGCGGCAATCGAGTCACACATGTACGTGTTAAGCGGCGTCGACAGTTCACTCAATAAATTGTTGCTGATACTGATGGCCAGTTCGATACGTTCGATCTTTCAAACGGTCGCCGTATTCGAGGCGCTCGCCAATCTCGCCGCGAGAGCGGTGCGACACGACGCGATGGACATCGACGAGGAAGCCTAGAACGTTTCCCTGGGAAAACTGGTGCTGCAATCGGGGCTCATCCGCTAGAGGAATTTCCGTCCGAACTCTCGCCAATCTTTCGGAAAAGCTTTTGCCTTCGCGACAACGCCGAGGGGCTTCATCGCGGTAATCCTGCGAATTGCCTTTGCCCAACCTGCAACGTCGAATGGTTCGATGACCGTAACAGCGTCTTTGTCGAATTTCGTCGCTATCTCGGGGAGTGCCGTGGAATTAGCCACGAGCACTCGTTTGCCTCGCGACAACGCCTCGACAACGGGAAGTCCGTAACCTTCGGCAAGAGATGGCACGGCAACCACATCGACCGCGTCATAAATTGCCTGGAGTTGGGCGTCCGAAACAATTCCGGAAATGGTGATTCGGGCTCGTTGCTCGGTGGTGAGTTCGGCCAACACCGATCGCAATGCGTCGTCACTCACCTGGGAGTAACCAGCGAGAATCCCTAATCGCGCGTCGACCCCCGACTCGAGTAATTCGCGGATCGCCGACACCACCACGCGGAAGTTCTTTCGTTTGTCCAGTTGACCGATGAGCAAGACTCGCACCGCGGCATTGTCGAACATGGTTGTGGCAATCGTCGTATCGCTCGAATCGTTGGTGGAAAGATTCGGCCACGGTAGATACAGCACAGAACGCTTCTGGTTCTTCGAGGACTCGACGAGCTGACAATACGTGTTGTATTGGCTCAACGTGAACTCGGAGTTGGTCATGACATCCGATGCCAAGTTGACCGCGTCGAGATATTGCAGGTGCAGACTGCGAACCTCGGCGTGCCCAACCCGATCGAACAGTTCTCTGTGGGACAACGGGAAAAGGTCATGGACATACACAACTGATCGGATTGTGTTTTGCGTAAACAGGTCTGCCATCGCCCACGTGTGAGCGGACGTAACCGGAATGTCCATCATGACGTACGTCTGCGACGACGTTGGCCGCCATTCGGGCTGGTTTTTGAGTACGTACGTGTGTTCGACTTTCTGCGCTTGCAAGTTCTTCGTGATGAACGAGCGCAACCACAAATAGGCAGGTCGGGCCATTGGGATTTCCCGAAGGACGTGCCGCCACGATGACGTTTTCGCGTTCTCAACAAGACTCGTGGACGCTTTTTCCGCCCGCGCACGCACTTCAGCGATGACCCCGGTTTGTTCACGCACCACAATGTCACCCAGTTCCGGAACCGAGCGCCACGTCGAGCTGGCGTAATCGAAACGGATGAACTCGATATCGTCCCGATTGGCTGCCACAAATTGCCTTACGACCCGCTGCACTCCGGTTGTGAAGTTCAAGTCGGCGACCGCCGTAATGTCTAGTGCGATGGGTTTCGTCATTTCGATGCTTCCTCTACTCGGGTGAGCCATTCGTCCCACGCGTCGGTGTGGGTCGTCTGCAATGACCGCAACTTACGGTTGGAGGCCAAGAAGCGTCGTGAGACCCAACGCCGATCGCCAGAAGACAGCGACCACGGCTGAAACGCTTGACCGTCGGGATCCGGCAGTCCCGAAATCGCCTGGTTGTGATACTTGACGGTCCACGAATCCCACACCGCGGTCAACCGAGACCGGAAGGGAGGCCAGGCCCACGCGAATCGAGTGATCGACTTTAGCCAGGCCATCTTTTTCATGCCGAACGCCGAGAATGTTGGATGAATGCGGAGTCCCTCGATGCCGTCGATTCGCGGTGCGGCACCCAAACCCGCAAAGTCAAAGATCCGATCGATTGTTGCAAACGAACCCTGGTCTCCCTCGTCGTACGGAACAACAATCACGTGTTCAGGGCCAATAACTCGTGTCCAACGCGTGTACTGAGCCGCGTAATCGAGTGCGGCAAAATCGCGCAGTCGGGGAAAACGAGAGAGTTCGAAACGCGGATTGAGCGTCGACCATTTCTTTTCAAACATCTTCATGTTCTGCGCCACGATTGACGTTACGAGCTTGTCTTGGCGACGAGCCATGAAAAGGTAATCCACGGTGTCGAACTGCTGACGGAGAGCGTAATCGATTCGAGCGGGATCAAATCGCGGCAATCCCGTTTCCACAACGAAAATTGCCGTTGCGGTCGGCACCTTACGAGCGCGAAGTTCGGTTGCCACGAGTTCCAGGGCCGCATCGAGCTGGGGAACGAAGCCCGGTCCGATTTCGCTTCCCGCTGAAATGTCGCGCGTGTCCATCAATGCCTCGAGCTCATACCGCTGTCGCACGATGTCGCCGTTACGTCCAAACCACATATCCCCTGTGGGAAAAATGAGGTTGTGGGGAGTTACTCCGGCGTTATTGGTCAGCGTGAGGTAGCGCGACAGTGCCGTCGTGCCGGTTTTGATTGGGCCGAGGTGAACGAGTGCGCGGGCTATTGTCACGTGGAAGTCCCGAGCGTCGAGTCAAACCATGCGCGCCACCGGGGTTCGTCGGCGGTTGCACCGAGTTGACGCTTGAACGCCTCGTTCGATTCGCGGTAAGCCGACCGAATGAAATCCTGCTCGGACGGCGACAATTTCCACGTTGTGAAGTGCCCTCCGCGGTTTTGCGCAATCTGGGAGTGGGCCCGGCCAAGCGTGCGGTCGAACAGCCACTTCCCGAGCGACAGCGCGCCAGGGATTGCGCTCATCGAGTTTGACCATCGTTTGATGCGAGCGAGGTCTGCCATTCGGTTGGTTGAGAAGCTCGAATGGATTCGCTCTCCGCCGAGAAGGTCAGGACTGTGTGGGAAGTCTCCGAACCCGACGGCCGAAAAAATGTCTTGAGACAAATCATCGGTGCTTTCACCGTTCCGATAGGGAACAAAATGCACACGATAGTCCGAATTCGTGGGCGTCCACTTCTGCCACAACCGGGCGTAATCATAGGACCCTCGACGGAAATGCTGTCGCACGAAATCCTGCGATTCCAGAGATACGACTTTCGTCCTGTTCCACATCCGGATCTGCTGTCCCAGAAGAGACCGGACAGCGCTCACCTGTTCTCGGGCGACAATCGCAAAATCGACCGAGTCGAAGTATTCACTCAAAATTTTTCCCAACTCGGGTGTTGCTCGTTGATCGGCGAGCTCACACACGAACACCACAAGGGCGTCCTCCCCCCGATCCCGCGCTCGTTGGGTGATTAACGCAAACCGATCCCTGATCGTTTCGGGGGTTGCGTCCGTCGTGCGCCGACGTTCACCTCTGACCTTTATCTTTTCGGGGGCCACCTCGACGAGGTCGTGGTGTTTCACGATTCCCCCCTGCGCGGGGAACCAGAGGTCGCCCGTGGGATAAACAATATGATTCGGAAGTGTTCCAGCGGCAGCCCGACGCGACAGATGAGCCGCAAATGCGCTCGTTCCCGTTTTCATTGGGCCCAGATGAACCAGGACTCGAACCTTTGGCATCTAAAATCCCGTTGCCTTAAACCACGAGCGCCATTCTGCCTGCGTTGATTGCGTCCCCAATTCTTTACGGAGGACCTCTCCGAGATTTCCGTACAGTTCAAGGATCCGAGCGCGTTCATCCGCGGAAACAATCCAATCTCCCGATTCGGACGAACGGGTGTTGAATCCCGCTCGCATGACCTTGTCTCGATCGGCAGTAAGAATCCGGCAAAACAGGGAGTGAATGATTGAGGAGAAAAATGGAAACTTCTCGAGTCGCGATTTCAACTTTTTCAGGGTGACAAGACGTTTGAGCGACGATAACGGCAGGCTCGGATGAATTCGACGTGATCCAAAATCATCCGCTAATCGAATGGCTGCGTCGCCGGTGACAACCCTCATGAAGCGATCAACCACCGCATATCCGTCTGATTCCTCTTCGAAATAGGGCATCAGTACAAGTTGTTTGATGGCGACGTTGTGCAGCCGGGAAATCAAGCGCCGATAATCAAAGCTGAGCAAGCCCTCGTTTGTCGTGAGCATTCCGAGCAAATCGAAATCGACCTGATCCGACCGCCACTCCTTAATCTTGTGCACGAGAAGTGATTGACCTGCCTCCACCGGAGAACGGACCGCGAGCACGAGGACCACCTCATCAAACGTCGAGATCAACAAGTCCAATAACAGTTCGAGGTGCGGTCGGTCTTCCGGCATCTCGCAGATAAACACCGCGGTCCCGCGGGAACCTGGCAGTTTAGCGACATGAGCCGCAACCTGGCGAACCTTCCGCGCGACGCTGTCAGGCGTTTGAATCTGGGTCTTGCGACCAGAATTGTGCCGTCCTTCGGGGTACAAAAAGTCGGCAAGCTGCGGGTGTTTCGTGATTTCGCCGGAGGCCGGGAACCACAAATCCCCAACGGGGTAAATGACATCTGGCGGAAGAATACGCGCGGCATGTGCGGCAGAAAAGTAGGCGCCGAGGGCTGTCGTGCCGGTTTTTACAGGACCTACGTGCACAACTACCCGGGTAGTTGCCATGGTGGATGTCCTTTGTTCCGATTGTCCGGTGAAGCATTATCGAGCGGAGACGGTGGGATTTGAACCCACGGCTCCCTAAAGGGAACTCCACCTTAGCAGGGTGGTGCACTAGGCCGAACTATGCGACGTCTCCAGTACCACACCATGTTACCCACTTATCGCTAGCCAGGTGTGTCGAGCTCCCTGAAGAGAACTTCTAGTAGGCGTACGACACAGAACAGGTGTTTTGTGCAGCAGACTGACCCTTGATTCCTGACAACAACTTGCCGGATCCCGTCTTTTTCGCTTTGCCCTTGACTTTCGACCCAACGCCGGTTGCGTCCTTGTCTAGACGGAAGGGCTTGTCCTTACGAATGACCGAAAACAGTGTGTTCGCCAAGTCTTGGAGTGGCGCAACCTTCCCCGCATAGACTCCACCGACTCCAGTGGTGCTGGGATATTGGACGAAAAGAATGTTTTCACGAGGAATGTCCTTGAGCACCAAAGCCATGGCGACCATGGTGTCGAGGCTCGATAGCGAGTTCGACAACGTCATCGAGCTGGCGGCGACAGATGCGAGGCCGTAAACCTTGCTTGGATCGAGCAAAACCCCCTCGTCTTGAACCTTTCGAACGAGCGACGAGAGATAGACCTGCTGAGAGGAGATTCGCCCGAGATCGGACCCGTCACCAACGCCGTGCCGCGAACGGAGGAAGGCGAGGGCTTCCTGTCCCGAAATGTTGTAGGTGCCTTTTTTCGGGAAATTGAGTCCGGTGTATTCGTCGTACACGGGTGCGTCGACACACACGTCGACACCGCCAATCGCGGTCGCGAGCGATGCAACGCCCGAAAAGGTCACCAAACCTGCGTACTTGATTTTCATTCCCGTCAACGCTTCAACAGTAAGGACCGCGCACGCGAGCCCTCCGTACGAGAGTGCGACGTTGATGGGTTGCGCAGACATTCCCGAGTTCATGCCAGAGCCGTCTTCGCGAGGGCACGACGGGATGGGAATAACCAAGTCGCGTGGCATGGATACGGCAACGGCGCGCGAATGGTCCTTCGACACGTGAACAAAGATGTTGACATCATTGAGTGTTGCGCCCGCAGCCGCGCCGCCAAACTTTGGATGCTGCCCGTCACGGGTGTCCGAACCGACAATGAGCACATTGAACGCGCCTTTCATGGCGCCAATTCCTGACAACTTGATTTCCTCCACGGTGCCCTCTTCGCCGGCCAGCGAAACGGAGTCAATCGACGACGTAATCTTCCAGGCGACGATTCCCGCGATCGATGCGGATGACACCATCACCACCGCAAGCGACAACCCGACAACACGCAGAATCGTTCCCCACGGTCGTCGAGCGGACCGTGCCGCGTGACGAGGCGAGGGCTCGGTCGTTGCAGTTTGTTTCGGTTCGGTCACGGTTCTCCTGAATGTTTGTGGCGGAGGGCGTGGGATTCGAACCCACGAGACATTGCTGCCCACTGGTTTTCAAGACCAGCTCCATCGGCCTCTCGGACAGCCCTCCACCATTAAGTCTAACCGAGTGAATCGCGGGAGTTAGTCGAGTGTCGCCAGAGCCGACGGAAGTCCGCCTTCGGACTCGTCGAGCGTCATTTCACTCGCCGCGTTGCGCACTTCTTCCGGGGCTTGGCCCATCGCGATTCCGCGACCGAATTCGCCGGCCCATTCGAGCATGTCGATGTCGTTCCGGCCGTCTCCGATTGCCATCACGCGGTTTCGGGGAATTCCCCATCGTTCGCGGACTTTCTCGAGCGCTGTCGCCTTATTGACCCCTTGCGGCCCGATATCGAGCCACGACGTGTACCCGATTGAATAGGTGACCTTGTGTAAGCCGAGCATGTCAACGACGTCCGTGAAGTAGTCTCCGCGAGCGGTAGGCGCAATGACGACGACGCGGGTGGCTTGATCGGTAAAAAGTTCCTCGAACGTTTCCATCTTCTGTGTCTGCATATTCACGCCCGTTTCGGGGAACCAGCCGATGTAACGCAGCAAGCCGGTCTCGTCTTCGACGGCATAGTGGGCGTCCGGGATGCTGGCGTGGATCTCGCGTAACACGAGGCCAGGATCGAACAACTCAACGGTGTCCCGCACATATCGCGTCGGGTCCGACTCGTCTCGACGGGCGATAATTGCGCCATTTGCACAAACCACGAGTTCGGGGGATATTCCCAATTCGTGGAGGAACGGAAGAGTCATCGGAAGGGAACGGCCGGTTGCGATGGTGACGTGGTGACCTGCATCCACGAGTCGCCTGACTTCTGAGGTGGTCCCAGGGTTGAGGGTTCCGTAGTCGGAGATGAGAGTGCCATCTATGTCGATGGCGACCAGCCACGGTTCTGGACGTTCCGCCATCACGAAAGGGGCTCCGCGACGGCAAGGCCGCCGAGGTACGGACGAAGTGCCTCGGGTATCGTCACCGATCCGTCCGCGTTCTGGTGTGTCTCAAGAATTGCGACGAGCCAGCGGGTCGTCGCGAGCGTTCCGTTCAGCGTGGCGACCGTCTCGGTTGACCCGCCGTCTGGACGGTGTCGAATGTTGAGGCGCCGGGCCTGGTACGTCGTGCAGTTCGACGTCGAGGTGAGTTCGCGATACGTCCCCTGAGTCGGGATCCACGCTTCGATATCGAATTTTCGGGCGGCCGACGAGCCGAGGTC